>NZ_KV794971.1:0-429 GCF_001808875.1 Neisseria sp. HMSC064E01 | reverse complement strand
TCAGATATATCGGTCGGCTGCTGATGTTTCTTTGGTTTGCCGTTTACCCATACGCCGACGTGCCGCCTGAATGCGGCTTTGCGCTTACAGTTTGCGGATACGCCGCATTTCACATTTCCAGGTCGTCTGAAACGCCGTATCATGCCATTTTTTATTTGTCTGTCTGCCATGAATCCGCTTAATCTTCCTTCGGAATTGCCCATAGCCCGTTATCGTTTGCATTTCACGCTGACGCATGATTTGCAGCTTCCATCCTATGCGGCTTCGACCTTGCGCGGCGTGTTCGGGCATGCGCTTTTGGCTGCCGCCTGTACCTGCGACACGCCCCAAACGCTGCATCTTCCCGATTGCCCCTATGCGCAGATTTTCGAGCCGGCGCCTTGTGCCGACTTGCTCAGCAGCGTGCGCCAAAGTCCGCCGCCGCCTTAT
>NZ_KV794970.1:0-265 GCF_001808875.1 Neisseria sp. HMSC064E01 | reverse complement strand
GCAGCGTGCGCCAAAGTCCGCCGCCGCCTTATCTGATCGAGACGCCGCTGGTCGCGCCCACGCATTTTCCGGCGGGCGCGGGGTATGCGTTTGATTTGGTGCTGTTCGGCAGGGCGCGGCACAGCCTGCCTTTGATTGCCGCAGTATTTGCCCAGGCTTTTGCCAAAGGGTTGGGGGCAAACAATGCGGGCAAGGGCGAATTGAGCGGCATTGCGGTACAGCAGGCGGACGGCAGTTTCCTGACGATTAGCGAACGCGGCAGCCC
>NZ_KV794969.1:0-481 GCF_001808875.1 Neisseria sp. HMSC064E01 | reverse complement strand
AAGACCGAAGTCGAAGCCGGTACCAACATCGCCAGCGTGACCAGCAAACAAGGTGCGAACGGTCAAACCGTTTACACCGTGAACGCAGACGGCGCGAGCGTCTCCGCAGGTTCCGACAACATCGTCGTGACCAAAGGCAACAAAGACGCCAACAACGTAACCGACTACGCGGTTGACCTGTCTAAAGCCGTCAAAGCCGACATCGCCAAAGGCGTAGCGGCGAAAGACGCAGTAGACAACAAAGGCATCAGCTTCGCAGGCGACAGCGGTACGACCGTTGCCAACAAACTGGGTGATACCGTCGCTGTTAAAGGCGATGTCAACATCACCACCACCGCAGGTGCGAACGGTATTCAGGTCGGCCTCAACAAAGACCTGAAAGTCGACAGCGTCAAAGCAGGCGATACGGTTGTGAACAACAGCGGCGTCAACGTCGGCGACAAAGTGGTGCTGGGCAAAGACGGTCTGAAAGCAGGCGATG
>NZ_KV794968.1:35135-63662 GCF_001808875.1 Neisseria sp. HMSC064E01 | reverse complement strand
CCGCCGTTGTTCAGACCAGACTTGGTCAGTGACACTTGGTTCGGAGAACTGTCTGCACCGATCTTCAGACCGTCAGTCGTCAGTACGCTGTCACCTGCGGTAACTTTAGGTGTAACCAATCCTGCATTCGTCAGCGTGCTGTCGCCTGCTTTCAAGGTGGTGGCAGTTACACTGTTCAACGTGATGTCGTCATTCAGCTTGACGGTAACGTTGTCATTGTCTGCGGAAGTAGTGATGTTGCTGCCGCCTTTAATGCCGACGCGTTCGCCCAATTTTTTGCTTGAAGTCGAAGTGCTGCCGTCCGCTTCGAAAGTCAGACCTTTGTCCGCCAACTCTTTAAGCTGTGCATAATTCACAGCATCATCTGCATTTTCACCTTTAGCAACTTTGGTGATCTTGTTGCCGCCGTTGTTCAGGCCGGACTTGGTCAGAGATACCGGAGCATTTGCCATACCGTTGGCAATGTTCAGTCCATCATTCGTCAGTACGCTGTCGCCTGCCTTCAAAGTCTCGGCAGTTACACTGGTCAACGTAATGTCGTCTTTCAGTTTGACTTTAATACCGTCTGTACCTGCTTCGGTTTCAACGTTTTTGTCGTCACCTTTAATTGCCAGCGTTTCGTCCAGTTTTTTGGTTACAGGAGAGCCGCTGTCGCCGTTAAAGGTAATACCTTTGGTGTCGACGGCTGTTTTTGCATCCACGCCTTTTTGAATCTCAGCCTTGGCGGCGTCTGTAAGGTCAAGTTCGTAGTTGGTGGTTTTGGTTTGGTTGGCGTTTGCTTTTTCAGACGACTCCAACTTCAATTTACCGCCATCTTTCACGCTGACGGTTGTATTGTCAGCATGAACGGTGTAGGTCGTTTTATTACCTGCTTCCACAGCAGTAACATGGGTATTGTCGCCCTTTTCTACCATGCTGGTTTTTTCGCTGTTGGCAACAGCCTCATTGATGGCTTGTGCAACATCGGCAGCCGTGGCGAAAGCATCGCCTGCTTTATCTGCGCTGACTAAACCTCCAGTACTCGCTGTCAACGTAGATTTGTTTACGTTGAACGCAACGGTGCCCCCTTTGTTTTCGGCAGTCGTACCTGTGCCGTTAACGAAGTTCAGCGTGGAATCGTCTTTAGTCAAGGTTTTAGCATCTGTACCGTTGACTTGTACGCCAATGTTTTGCAATGCGCTGTCGGCTTTTGTCAAAGAGGCTTTGGTTTTGTCAGACAAATCCAGTTTGTAGGTAGTGACATTGGTGGTTGTATCTTCAGACGACGTAAGTTTCAAACCATCTACACTACTGTCGAGCGCAACGGCTGCACCTTTGGCGTTTACGGTGTAAACCGTATGTCCGTCAGTCGGGTTATCGGTTTTGGTTACGCTGGCAACATTCGTACCCCCTTGAACCTCGGTTTTCGCAGCTTTAACTTGTTTGAAGCTTGCTGCGTCGGTATCAGCCACGCCGTCGGCAATGTTGGTAACCTTGTTGCCGCCGTTGGAGAGTCCGCCCGCAGTCAGGTTCACAGGGTTGCTGCCGGAGCCGATGGTTACGCCGGAGCCGTTAACGGTCGTACCGGCAGCGGTTACATCGCCGCTGAAGGCCGCAGAAGTCAGACCGGTCAATTCTTTTGCCAATTTGACGTTCAACGTGTGATTTTGGTCGTCTGAAACCACACCAATATTATTATCGGATAGCTTAGTCTTATCAGTTTGTCCGCCTTTGACTGCTACGGTGCTGCCAAGTTGACGGTCAAATTTCGTACCGGTATCGCCTTCGAAATTCAACGGCGTGCGTACGGCATTACTCAAAGCGGTAAGCGCGTCACCTACTTTGTTGTAACCTGCTACGCTTGAAGTAGAAGGGTCGCCTGAAATGACGCTGTAAGTCGGTGCAGTAATCGTGCCGTCAGGATTCACTTTAGTGCCGATGGCTTCAGCGATTTTGTTCAATTGGGAAACATTGACCGCATCATTGTCTTTAGCACCGTTCTTCACATTGCCGACTGTGGTCGGAGTAGTGGTTTGCGGATCGGTCGGGTTCAATGCGGCAATGGTTACATCGCCTGAGTATTCGGTGTTGTCGTCAATATGTTTGAACGATACGGTTTTCACATTCGTACCCGGAGCGACAGTTACTTCACGTCTCAGAATTCTGCCATCCGCACCAATGTAAGAGAACGGCGCATCATTGTTGACAGTCGTCAGCGTGCTGACGCTCAGGTTTGCCATTGCTTCTTGCAACTGACCCAGATTAACCGCGTCGCCGGCAGTATCGCCTTTGGCAACATTGGTAATCTTGTTGCCGCCCATATCCAATCCGCCCTTAGCGGTAACTTTGCCCGTGAATTCCGGATTATCGACGGTATTGATGCTGACAGTCGCACCGCTCTGACGCAGGGCAATGTTTTTGCCCGCTTCCAGTGTAATGGTTGAACCGCTAGTAACGTCTTGCAGCGAGTCATCTTGTACCGTACCGTTGGTACCATTGGTTTTCGCTGTTGTCAGTTTGAATGGTTTGTAAGCATTAGTATTCAGCTCACGGATAGCCGCATCGATGGTATTTTGACCTGTACCGCCGATGTTGCTCATTGTAAAGCCGCCGTTTTCGCCAACTGCGGCATCTCCACCCAATATATTTTTAACGGTTTTGGCAGTATTGCCCAAAACGTTTTGTACCGCGTACAGCTGGCTGCCGTTGATGGCATCAGTAGAAGTATTAGAGATTTCGCCCGGAGCAACGTTTTTCAATTGGCGTTCGTAGTTTTTAGAACCAAAGGATACTTGGTCGCCAGAGGTAACATTGTTGCCGCCTGCAAAACCTGAGTATTTCAGATTGTTGACAGTAGCTTCGTTGACACTAATTGCATTGGTTGTAGTCGTACTGCCCGCACCGATTGCCACAGAGTTGCCTTTTGTGGCTTTCGCGCCCATACCGAATGCGGCAGAGGCGACGCCTTCAGCGATCGTACCCGTACCAAAAGCTGTGGATAATTCGCCTATTGCCTGTGATTTAGTACCAATGGCTACCGCAGCTTCGCCTGAGGTCGTATGAGTATAACTATCTTTACCAGTTGCCATCACATCACCGGTATAGTCTTGATAAACCTCTTTAACCGTTTTACCCGTACCGTCTACAGTTTTCACTGCAACGGTATCCCAATCGTCCGCACCAATGGCGATAGAAGAATTGCCTTTTGCGTCTACATTGTTACCGATGGCAGTAGATTGGTCTCCCCATGCGTTGGCATATGCACCGATAGCAACGGTTTGGTTGTAATCAGTTTCAGCCGAAGCTGGTTTTGCAGGATTGGTTGCAGAAGCGTGATAGCCAATGACGACAGAGCGCGAGTTATTGGATCGAGCCTGATCACCGATAACAACGGAGCTATATTTCAAAGCCTGTGCGTCATTACCGATAGCAACTCCCGCGGATTCAGCTGCATGACTGGATTTACCGATGGCGATGCTATTACTATAATCGGCGTTTGCACCATTACCTAAAGCGATAGCGTTTTCCAAACGAGTATGGCTGTTCAAACCAAGCGCCAACGAAGCCGCGCCGTCTGCATTGGCTAAACGCCCTAACGCGATAGAATCTTCTTTCCAAGCATTGTTGGTTGAACCAATAGCGATAGCATTCACTTCGGCAGCCTTCGCGCCATCACCCAACGCAATGCCACTATCCTTAGCAGCGTAGCTAGTCTTACCAATGGCGACAGCCTTGCTGCCTGCTGCCTGCGCCTCATCACCCAAAGCAATGCCACTTTCCTCGGTAGCATGGCTAGACTTACCAATAGCGACTGCCTTGCTACCTACTGCCTGCGCCTCATGACCGAGAGCAACCGCGCTGCTTGCTTCGGCTTTAGCGGAATGACCACCTGCAAATGATGCCCAACCCGAAGCATTGGTATTGAAACCGACAGCCGTTGCCCCTGCATTATTCGCATTGGTATAAGCACCCAAAGCAACAGCAGAATCATTAAGTGCATTTGCACCATCGCCCAATGCTACGCTGGATTTGCCCAATGCATTGGATGCCTGACCGCCTGCAAAAGAATTCTGACCGAAGGCATTTGCAGCCTGACCGACCGCGGTCGCGTTCGTACCGCTGGCTTTACTTGCAGCACCCACGGCGACCGAACCTTCGCCCGTGGTCGTACCGTTGACACTGGCAACAGAGCCTGTGGCTGCTTCGACGGAAGCCTTGTTACCAATTACCACCGCATTTTTCGCCGCCGCTTTGGTTTCGCTACCGACTGCGATGGCAGATTCAGCCGATGCCTGCGCCTTCAGACCTACCGCAGTTGTACCATTGGCAGTCGCAGAAGCATCTACGCCTGCAGCAAGCGCGTTTGCACCTGTCGCACCATCGTTGTTGTAGTTGCCTTTAGTTTTATCTTCGTTTTTGACACTATAAAAATGAGTTTGCGACGCAGCAGTCAGTTTGCCGTTTTCGATTTTGACAGTTTCTCCGTCCACCTTAACGTCGTATTTGATTTTAGTATTGCCGTTTGCTTCAGTATCGACGGTAACGGTAGTTGCATTGCCGTCGGCAAATTGCACGCTTTCTCCGGGCGTAACAATGCCCTTCGCCGCGCCTGCATTATCTTTGACGGCAAAGCCTTGGTTGACGTAAGTATTGAGATTGGTCAGCGCGCTGCCCACGTTGGTTGCGGCTGCCGTATTGAATTTGGTTGTACTGTTGCCCGCTGCATTCGGTGTCACATTGCCTGTGAAGACATCATAAGACGGCAACGTTACCGTACCTTGACGGTTTGTAGGATCAGTACTCACAGTTGCACCGCCACCCAATGCATCGGCAACCGCTTTGGCGATATTGCCCGAGCCAGCATGAAGCGCGTAAAGCTGGCTGCCGTTAATCGCATCGGTGGAAGTTGCAGTGATTGCACCTGGGGCAACGTGTTTCAACTGACGCTCATAGCCCTCCGAACCGAAAGAAACTTGAGAACCTGAGGTAATATGTGTCGTTCCCGCAAAACCGCCGTAAGTAATACCGTTGACTGTCGCAGTCGTTACGGCTGTTGCATCGGTACGCGTATGCGAACCTGCACCGATTGCGACGGATTTATCCTGACTGGCAGTTGCACCTACACCGAATGCCGCCGCGCCCACGCCTGTCGCAGACGTACCAGAACCAAAGGCAGTGGACAGCACGCCGTCCGCATAGGCTTTTACACCGACTGCAACGGCAGCATCGGCGGAAGAGGTGCCTTTAAATGAATTACGAGGCTGATCGGCCGCCATTTCCATACCTGTCAACTCTTGGAAAACTTGATGGACAGGTTTATTTTTCGCTGCTGCAACAGTTTTATTACGTACAATATCCCAGTCATCACCACCGATGGCAATAGATGAATCCCCAGTTGCACGAGTGTTGTTACCGATAGAAGTGGATTGCGTGCCTGAGGCAACAGCATCCGGACCAATAGCAACTGCTTGGGTCGCACCTGTTGCTTGTGCTGTCCAACCGATAGCTACACTTTGCTTATTGTTTGCTCGCGTCCACTTGATGCCTTCAGACCTACCAATAGCGATAGAATCTTCTCCCATTGCTCGCGTACCAGTACCGATAGCAATTGCATGGTTTGCCGTTGCCTGAGATTCCGTACCCACAGCAATTGCATTGTTACCACGCGCTGTTAAGTTACTACCCACACCGATGGCACCATTCCCGTTAACACCTTGATTCGCCATTCTGCTCGAATCATTATTACCAATCGCAATGGCACCTGTTCCATTAACAGTAGTATCCGTACCAATCCCTATCGCCTTTTGTCCAATTGTCTGAAGATTGACACCAATAGCAATAGCATTATTACCATTCGCAATAGTCGTATTAGTTGAATTCGGACCGATTGCCAAAGCTCCATTAGTTTTAGCTTGTGCGTTATTACCAATGGCAAGGGCACCCGTTCCATTTGCCGACGTCGAGCCGTCGCCGATGGCAAGTATCGCACCACCTGTTTTAGGTTTTTCTGTAATCTCCGCCCAAGCCCCCTCGGAAAATCCCAATAATGCCGCGCTCAACGCCGTCAGTCTGAATAAGGTTTTCAGACGACCTTCCTCTGAGGCGCGCACATCCCCTTCAGCACCTTCGCTGCTTGATTTGACACGTCCCTTCGCCAATTCGGAAGTAACGACGAAAGAGCCGATGGTACGGTTCCATACAACTTTGAAAATCTTATTCATAACAATCTCTCTTGGTTGGATTTATTAAAAAAATATCAGATTGAATTCAAATACATACAGTAAAAACAAGACGTACTCCCCGCGCTGCCCCGCCGCCGGATCTTCTTCTTCAGGCTCAAGCGGATTTTATGAGACAGGCATTCGTTTATTTTGTTTATATATTATTGAAAACCAATCAGGCTGACGTTAATTGTCACTTAGGTACAATTTTTAGAACATATCTATATCCTTGGAAATAGTGTTTAAGACTAACTAAACTTACCGTCTATTTCAAAAAAGCTCCGATAAGCCATAATCTTACTTTTAAACTTAACACTTATTTACCAAACAATATAGAACTATGACCTTTAACCTGCAATTACTATGCCAAAGATGACTTCCTAATTTATGCTTATAGGCTTTCATAAAGCATTTATACTAAAACGAAAAAATGCTGTAAGAAAATTTTTAAACAGGTCGTCTGAAAATAAACTGCAACAAGATCATGGACATCGCCCTCTTTGTTACCCATATAAAAAAGAGCGTACTCAATACGCTCTTTCTGCTTCTGTCCGTCTGCATGGCGGAATATTGTGGATTCGAATAAACAAGGCTTGCTGACGATTGCCATTCCTGCGCAAGCTGAAATCTTCAGCTAAGGTTTGGCTTGCGGATTTCTGTTGAACAGGCTTGATGAAAGCGGATGCCCGCCTGCTGGGAGCTTGCGGGAAGATTGGCTCTGCTGTCTTTATTCTTGCTGTATTGCAACCGGCAACTGCTTCCGATCAGATTTGATAAGAAACAAAGCTGCCATGACGGCAAAAGGTCGTCTGAAACCTAAATTTTGGGTTTCAGACGACCTTTTTGCTTGGCGGATTTATCCAATCGCCGTCATTTTTTCCGCTGTTGAATTGGCGGCGGAAAATGCGCTATTTATTTCAATTTGCTGTTTTTCAATGATTTGGATAATGTCGGCGGCTGCAATGCTTCGACGGTGATGTCTTTGGGGTGTGCCGCGATAAAGGATTTGGTCGCGCGCATGATTGCCTGTATGCGCGGATCGTTCCAGCGGACGATTTGATGGTTTTCATCGCGCTTGTCCGACCAGATAATCACGCCGTCCATATATTTGCTGCAGATTTCGAGCATTTTCTGCCAGCGTCCGGCATCGATAAATTGTTTGAAATACGGGCTGTTGCTTGCGGAATAATATTGCGGCCAGAGATAGCCGATGATTTTTTTGTCGGGATAACGTTTTCTAATCTCGGCGACGGTGGTTTGGACGTCTTTTTCCCATTGTGCCAAATCGGGCGTGGTGATGTAGAACACAGGATTGGCGTAGTCGCTGATGGCTGCGCTCATTTGACGACGTTTGCTGAACTGCCGCCATTTTGCCAATACTGCTTCGTTGTCCGCCTGAGTTTGGTAGTAGCGGATGGCGTGTAAGTGTTCATCGGGCAAGCCGTAGTTGCTGATGTAGGCGCGGGGATTTTCTTCTTTGAAAATCTGGTACATACGGGCAAAGTCGGTTTTAAGTTCCTGAGGTGTGAGGATTTGTCCGTCTTTTTCGGCAAACCAGGTTTCGATGTCAGTGGAGATGGTGCGGTAGCCTTCACGATAGGACTGACGCGCCAATTCGCGGATTCGCTTTTCGTTCAATACGCCGTGTTTGCGCTTACCGGCAGGATCGGGCATGACCAGCTCGGATTCGTAAATCAGAAATACTTTGGACAGTTTGTCGGCGGTCAGGTCGGGTTTGCCGACGTAGTCCATGCGGTCGTAAATGATAAAGTCTTTGCCGGATGCAAGCGCGGAGGCGGCGGCAAGGAAGAGTAGGGATGCGGCGCGGATGAATGGTTTCATTGGGTTTTCTTTTTGGTGAAGGTCGGGGCTTGCTGTTTTGGCAATGCGAGGAGGACTCGATATATAGTGGATTAACTTTAAACCAGTACGGCGTTGCCTCGCCTTAAGCTCAAAGAGAACGATTCTCTAAGGTGCTGAAGCACCCAAGTGAATGGTTCCGTACTATCTGGTCTGCGGCTTCGTCGCCTTGTCCTGATTTAGTTAATCCACTATAAATTAATGGGAAAGGTCGCGGCAAACAAGGCGGAAGGGGTAAAAACAAGTCAAAGGTCGTCTGAAAAGGGTAAGCGGCGTTTTCAGACGACCTTTTTGGCGGCTGGCGGCAGTTTGTCTCTGTTCCATCCTGCTGCTTTGCTATAAAATCGAAACCCTCTCCAACCCGAAATCCAAATCAGGAAAATCATGATGGAAGCAGCCGGACAACACAACGTCGATGCGGACGAAATCGCTAAATTCAGCCAAATTGCGGATAAATGGTGGGATAAAAACGGCGAGTTCAAACCTTTGCACGACATCAATCCGCTGCGCTTGGGCTATATCGACTCGTTCGCGCAGTTGGCGGGCAAGCGTGTTTTGGATGTCGGCTGCGGCGGCGGGATTTTGTCGGAAAGCATGGCAAAGCGCGGCGCGGCGCACGTTACCGGCATCGATATGGCGGAAAAGTCGTTGCAAACCGCCCAAGCCCATGCTGCTGCCGAAGGGGTGGACAATATCGATTACCGCTGCATCCGCGTCGAAGACCTTGCTGCCGAACAGCCGCACAATTTCGATGTTGTAACCTGTATGGAAATGATGGAACACGTTCCCGATCCCGCCGCCATCGTCAAAGCCTGCTCGGAGCTGGTAAAGCCCGACGGCATGGTGTTTTTCTCCACCATCAACCGCAATCCTAAATCTTATCTTCATCTGATTATCGGCGCGGAATATGTGTTGAACTTCGTTCCCAAAGGGACGCACGATTGGCAGAAATTCATCACGCCTGCCGAGCTGGCGCGGATGTGCAGGCAGGCAGGTTTGGACGTTATCGACACCAAAGGCATGACCTACAATCTTTTGACCCGCCGCTATTCTTTATGCGACTCGACAGAAGTGAATTATATGATTGCCTGCCGTCCAGTTTAAATCTGCCTATCCGAATCATGAGAAGAGGTCGTCTGAAACTTACGTTTAAGAACGTTTCAGACGACCTCTTATTAACTTCTCACCAATGCAACTTGCCCACTTCTCTAATTCAATTTTTTGAAGCAAACTTCCCGCAGACAAAGACCGCTGTTTCCAAACAAACGGAAATTTAGCTTTAAAACAGGATCTCCCTGACAAAACCCAAATCGTATCGATAGATTTATATTCACATGACAATACCAATGAATATCATCACCCTGCCCCTTTTAAATCCTTAAAGAATTACGCTCTACATTGCACAAATACAGATACAAAAAAGCCTGCTTAAAGCAGGCTTTTTATCGATTATTTATCAGGATTGTGCTGACGGCGTAAAATCGCAGGAATTTCAAAATCATCTAAAACAGATTGATTGCCGAAATCTGCCGCAGTCAGATTCATGGAGCGAATACCGCGGTTGGTTCTTACCAGGCTTTCTACACTACCCGGTTGTTGAACATGGGAATCATCGACTCCGCTAACCAGTTTTTGTGCGCGGACAGCCGCACGCATTTGGTTTTCGCTACCGTTTTCTTTCAAACCGGTCGCAATGATGGTTACGCGGATAGCGTCTTCGCCCATATTGTCGTCTTCGGCAGTACCGTATTTGCATTCTGCTTCAGGATGCGCATTTTCGTTAACCACTTTCATGATTTCACGATATTCGGACATTTTCAGGCAATCCGGAGCGGTAGTGATGTTCACCAATACGCCGCGTGCGCCATCCAAAGTTACATTATCCAACAGCGGGCTGGAAATCGCTTGTTCGGTTGCCAAACGGGCGCGGTCGATACCTTGTGCAAAACCTGAACCCATCATAGCGATACCTTTGATGCCCATTACGTTTTTAACGTCGGCAAAGTCAAGGTTGATGAAACCGGGACGGGTAACCACTTCGGAAATACCGGCCACCGCATCGCGCAGGACGTTGTCCGCAGCACGGAACGCTTCACGCATGGTCACGTCTTCGCCCAATGCGGTCATCAGTTTGTCGTTCGGGATGATAATCAATGAATCGACCTGACCTTTGAGCTGTTCCAAACCTTCTTGGGCGATGTGTACGCGTTTGCCTTCGTAGCCGAACGGACGGGTAACGACTGCAACGGTCAGGATACCCATTTCTTTGGCAATCTCGGCAACCACAGGAGCCGCACCGGTACCAGTACCGCCACCCATACCGGTGGTGATGAACAACATATTCGCGCCGCGAATAGCATCTTCGATAGCTTCGCGATCTTCTTGTGCCGCAGCACGGCCGATTTCAGGATTGGCACCCGCACCCAAACCACGGGTCAGGTTGGTACCCAACTGGATGCGTTTTGCCGCATTATTTTTACCCAAAGATTGGGCATCAGTATTGGCACTAATAAATTCAACACCTTGGATGGTGTTGGCAATCATGTTGTTAATAGCGTTGCAACCGCCGCCACCCAAGCCGATTACTTTGATGACCGCAGGGCTTGCGGCTGATTCAGCTACGTCGTAAACAAATTCCATTAAAATACTCCTGCGCGCCCTGCATCGAGGACGGTCCAAAAATTAGATATTATCCGTATTATATAAGAAGTATTCAGACACTGGCAAAATACTTCTTATTCATTCACCATTACCGTTATTTTTTTACTACATTTTTTAACGAAAGAACACAAGTTTTTAATTATCGCAATTGGAACTATTCCGACAGCAACTCGTTTCCCTGTAAGCAAAATAACGGCATCAATCAGAAATTGTCTTTAACGAATTTCATCAGTCTTGCCCACAGGCTGATTTTTTCACCCTGCTCTTGGACCACAATCGCACCAGTCACCGGCGCGCCATCTTCCTCTCCCCTTGCTGCTTGCAAAAGACCGATGGCGGTTGAGTAACGCGGATTGCGGATGCGCTCGGATACGCCGCCCATTTCTTGGGGCACGCCGATGCGTGCAGGCAGGGCGAACACTTCTTCGGCAAGTTCAACGATACCGGTCAACATGGATGCGCCACCAGTCAGGACGATACCTGACGTGAGGACTTCTTCAGGGAAGCCGGAACGGCGCAATTCGTTAAGGGTCAACTCCAAAATTTCTTCAACGCGCGGACCGATGACGCTTGCCAAAACACGGCGTGAAATCTGACGAGGTTGGCGGTCGCCGACGCTGGGGACTTCGACCATTTCGTCCAAGCCTTCCATATCGGGAATCGCGACGCCGTAGTGGATTTTGATGTATTCGGCAGCGCTGTGCGGGGTGCGCAGTGCTTGTGCCAAGTCTTTGGTAATCAAATCGCCCGCCACGGGAATCACGGCAGTATGGCGGATGGCGCCGTTGGTATAAACGGCAATATCGGTCGTACCGCCGCCGATGTCGATGACGCATACGCCCAAATCTTTTTCGTCTTCAGTCAAAACGGCCTGACCGCTCGCTAAAGGCTGAAGCATGATTTGGTCCATTTGCAAACCGCAACGATGGATACATTTTTGGATGTTTTGCAGGGCGGTATTGGCACCGGTAATGATATGTACGCGGGTATCGAGACGGACGCCGCTCATACCGATAGGCTCTTTGACGCCGGGCTGGTTGTCGATGATGTATTCTTGCACCACGGTATGCAGGATATTGTGATCCGGCGGGATGTTGATGGCTTTGGCGGTTTCGATGGCGCGATCGATGTCGGCTTGCGAAACTTCGCCGTCTTTGATTTTGACAACCCCTTGCGAATTCAAGCTGCGGATATGGTTGCCTGCGATACCGGTTGTAACGTGGCTGATTTTGGTGTCCGCCATCAATTCTGCTTCATTGACCGCCTGCTGAATGGCTTGGGCTGTTGCGTCGATATTGGTTACCATGCCTGCTTTAAGGCCGCGAGATGGTGCCTGCCCGAGTCCGACAATATGGATTTCGTTGTCGTCTTGTACTTCGCCAATCAGGGCGATGACTTTGGATGTGCCGATATCGAGGGCACTGATATATTTACCTTGTTGTTCCATTATATTTGCTCGTTATTTCGCTGGAGTTATAACTATTTGTCTGTATTGGCAATAGTTGCTTCACGTTGTTTGTTTGTTTGGCTTTAGTCGTCTGAAACATTTTCAGACGACGTCTCTGATGTGTAACGCACGGAAAATCCGTCTTTATACCGCATATCAACGTAGGATAACCGATTTTGATTTTTACGCAACAGCGTTGGCCAAATTTCGGCGAAAAGCTGTAAGCGTTTGATTTCGTTTTCCCTTCCCAGTCTGACGGTAATCCCATTGTCTAAGACCACCAACCAAGCGGAGCGCGGCGTATAAATCAGTTCTTTAATCGCCAAATTTTGCCGGCGGAGGATGCCGGAAAATTCTTCGTAGTGTTTGACCATGTCCTTGCCTGTACCCGGCTGTCCTTCAAAAACGGGCAACTTGGCTTTGAGCTTGGCGTCAAACACATTGCCTTTGGTATCGACCAAACCGCCGCTGCGCCAATGGGCAACAGGCACGCGCTCGGTCAAATGGATTTCGACGGTATCGGGGAAGCGGCGGCGCACCATAGCGGAATCCACCCACGGCAGCTTTTGAAAGGCCGCCTGAATACCGTCCAAATCGGCACGGAAAATATTGCTGCGCGTGTGCTGTTGAGCAGCGCGCTGAAGTTCTTTCCCATCCGAATAAGTCAGCTTGCCCTGTATGGACACTTGTTTGACGGGAAAATGATTGGAGTTGTATAGCCAGGCTATGCAGGTGCCGATGAGCAGCAATGCCATCAGCAGCAATAGCCAGCGGGTCAGCCGACCCAGTGCGCTTGCGTCATCCCACATGTGCGGTTTTCAAAATTTCAATGCATAAATCGGCAAAATCCACGCCGGTATGGGCAGCGGATTTCGGTACTAAACTGTGGCTCGTCATACCGGGCAATGTGTTGATTTCCAAGAGATAAAGTTTGCCGTCGGTATCTTTGAGGAAATCGACGCGCACGCACCCATCTGCCCCGATTGCCTGCGCCCCGCGGACTGCCAGAGAGCGCATCAGGTTTTCTTCAGCCTCGCTCAAGTCTTCGGACGGACATTGATAAATAGTGTCGTCGCGGTTGTATTTGGCTTCGTAGTCATAGAACTCGGTAGCGGGGATGATGTGTATGCTGGGCAAGCCTTTACCGTTCAACACGGGGCAGGAATATTCGCCACCACCGATGAACCGTTCGGCGATAATTTCGCCTTGAAGGTGTTTCAATTCTTCATAAACGCTTTTCAGACGACCTTTTTCTTTCACTTTTACCACGCCGACGCTACTGCCTTCGGCTGCCGGTTTGACGAACATGGGCAAGCCGAGTTGCTGCTCGACGGCATCGAAATCGGAATCTTCATGTAAAACGGCGAACTCGGGAACAGGCAGCCCCAAGGCTTGCCAAATCAGCTTGCAGCGGTATTTGTCCATGCCGATGGCGGAAGCGGCAACACCGCTGCCGGTATAAGGAATGCCCAACAATTCCAACGCGCCTTGAACGGCACCGTCTTCGCCGTAAGTACCGTGGAGGATATTGAAGGCAGTTTCGAAACCTTGGGTTTTCAATTCCGCCAAGGGTGTTTCTTTAGGATCGAAGGCATGTGCATCTATGCCTTTGCTTTTTAAGGCATTCAAAATGGCGGCACCGCTATCGAGCGAAATTTCGCGTTCGCTGGAAAAGCCGCCCATCAATACGGCTACTTTGCCAAAATTCTGCATTGTTTTTGTTCTTTCTTGATTACTTCATTTTTTGATACAGGTCGTCTGAAAACGAATCGGGTTTTCAGACGACCTTAATCTTGCTTACCCACCCGATGGAACATCGCTTCATCAGACAGCTATCGCGGCATCACGATAAAATTTCCGCCTCAGGCTTTTTTCGACAACTCCAGCATCGCGGCAGGAACGCGGTTGATACTGCCTGCGCCCATGTTCAACACAACATCGCCGTCCTGCAAAACGTTCAGCAGCATTTCGGGCAAGTCGGCGACGTTTTCGCAGTAAATCGGCTCAAGTTTGCCCAATACGCGGATGGCGCGGGCAAGTGCGCGGGAGTCGGCGGCGGCAATCGGTTCTTCGCCGGCGGCATAAACTTCGGTCAACACCAGCGCGTCAACGGTATTGAGGACTTTGATGAAGTCTTCAAACAAATCGCGTGTGCGGGTATATCGGTGCGGTTGGAAGGCAAGCACCAAACGTTTTTCCGGATACGCGCCACGTGCGGCGGATAGGGTCGCCGCCATTTCGACGGGATGGTGTCCGTAATCGTCCACCAACAGCGCGGTTCCGCCGTTGGGCAGCTTGATGTCGCCGTATTTTTGGAAGCGGCGACCGACGCCTTCGAAACCGAGCAAGCCGCGTTGAATCGCTTCGACGGATGCACCGACTTCCAGCGCCACACCGATGGCTGCCAAGGCATTGAGAACATTGTGTCTGCCGGGCATGTTCAACACGACTTCAAACGGCGCTTGTTCAGATCCTTTCATTTGAACATGAACGGTAAATTTCATCTGTGCGCCGACGTTTTCGATGTCGGTTGCGTAAATATCAGCAGTATCGTCCAAGCCGTAAGTGGCGTAAGGTTTGCTCACTTTGGGCAAAATCGCGCGGACGTGTTCGCTGTCGATACACAAAAACGCTTTGCCGTAGAACGGCATACGGTGGATGAAGTCGACAAACGCCTGATGCAGTTTTTCGACGCTGTGTCCGTAGGTATCCATGTGGTCTTCGTCGATATTGGTGACGACGGACATAATCGGGGTCAAATGCAGGAAGGACGCATCGGATTCGTCTGCTTCAGCGACGATGTATTCGCCTTTGCCCAAGCGGGCGTTAGTACCTGCGGCATTGAGTTTGCCGCCGATAACGAAAGTGGGGTCTAGACCTGCCGCGCCGAGGATAGAGGCGGTCAGACTGGTGGTCGTGGTTTTGCCGTGCGTACCGGCAATGGCGATGCCGTCACGGAAGCGCATTAGTTCCGCCAGCATCAGGGCGCGCGGAATGACGGGGATTTGCTGCTCCAGCGCAGCGACGACTTCGGGATTGTCTTTTTTGACGGCGGTAGAGGTAACGACGACATCCGCGCCGTTGACGTGTTCGGCGGTATGGCCGGGATAAACTTGAATACCCAAGCTGCTCAAATGCTCGGTAACCGCATTTCGCGCCTGATCCGAACCGGAAACTTTAAAGCCCAAATTGTGTAAGACTTCGGCGATACCGCTCATGCCGACGCCGCCGATACCGACAAAATGGATGTTGGTGACTCGATTTTTCATCATGATGTTGCGTTCCGGTGGATTTTCGATGCGTAAAGGCGTTATTTTAAAGGGCTATCCGCTTCTGCGCCATAGTTTTCTTGTAAATTAAAGATGTTTTGGCATACAGGATTTCACATTGGTTGCAATATGGGTAAAAATGGGGCTGATTGCAGCGGCGAATCTTTGCTTTTTCGTCCCTTTTCAAACTCTACCTTACTCAACAAAACATCTGCAAAAACAAAAGATAAGGTCGTCTGAAAACCGTTTTCAGACGACCTGAAATCTTGAAGACGGGTTGGTTTTGAAGGTTTCGGTAGTCTTATGCTGAATCCAAGGGTTTGAGCATGATGCAACGGCGTACGCTGTAATAGGCTTCCCTGCGCAACCAAGGGAGACCGGCAAGCTGTTTTTCTTCTTCAGCAGCATCTTCTTGGTTGTCAACCATAAATTCCACATTCATCGTAACATTGTCGGATTGGGCGAAGAAGAAGCGGATTAAATGATATTGTGCTTTGAGGTTTTGATTGCAGATGATGGTTTGCAGTGTGCTTTCCAGTATTTCGGGGATGATGTTGCCGATTGTTTCCGTATCACCGCCGTCGGCGTCTTCTGCCAGATTTTTCGTTACCCAGTCGCCCAAAATCGCTTGGAAACGGTTGCCGTTGCGGGCTGTCCAGATTTCGTGCGGGCAATGGTTTTCGTTGGGATTAAATGTATCCAGCAAAACGTGCAGGCTGTTGGTGCAGAAGCTTTGCAGGTTGCGTGAAAGGGCTTCTTCCAGATTCTCACCAATATCGCCGCAGCATTCGTAGAGTTCGCGCCCGTCGGGCAGGGTAATGCCGACATCGAAACGGCTTATCACTGCGCCGTTGGCGTGTTCGCGCGGAAACGCCCAAGTTTCAAGTTGTACGGGTACGGCGAAATTGGGCAAGATTTTTTCGCCCTGCATTTGGCAGGCATAGCCGTGGGCTTGCAGGATTTCGGCAAGGGCTACGTTGAGGTCTAGTGTTTCGAGTTCCTGGGATTCCATGATGGTTTCTCGGGAAGTTGGAAATTCAAAATCGAAATTTTCTATATGATTATGAGGTTATGCAAGTTCGCTTCGTCACTCCCGCCTATGCAGGAATGACGATATAAATTTACCATCAAAGCCTGAAGGTCGTCTGAAACCGGTTTCAGACGACCTCGCGCTTATCAATTTGACGGCACCTGTATCCTCATCAAGCGCATATCCAGTTTGCGCCGTCCCCACGCAGTCGCATACAAAAGGCGCAAAAGCCACGGATAACGAGGTTTGCAGACGCTGCTCAAGCCCGCTTCTTCGATGATTTCCACACCCGGCATCAGCCGTCGGATGTCGTCCGTTCCGCTTATTGCCCAGCGGAATTCGGGCGGTTTGTCCATTCTACCGAGTGCATCGTGGTGTTTGCTTTGTCCGATGTAGGCTTTGGGGATAGTGTCGAAAGCAAGTTGGGCGTGCGGCAGGCGGCGGGCAACCTGTTTGAAAAAATCCTGCACTTGCGCTTCTTCAAAATACATCAACACGCCTTCGATCACGAGCAATACAGGTTTGCCGTGCGCGGCGACGGTGTTCATCCACGCTTCGTCGAACATGGACGCGCCCAGATAATGATTGTCCGATTCGGGCAGCAGCATACGCCGCACTTCAATCACTTCGGGCAAATCCAAATCATACCAAGCATTAATGCGCGGCTTGCCCAAGCGTTCGTAACGCGCATCCAGCCCCGCGCCGATTTGTACCACGACGGCATCGGGATGTTCGGCGATAAAGTGCCGGGTCATATCGTCCAACAGCTTCGCCCGCCCGCAACAGCCGACCTGCGATGCTTTGACTTTGGCAAACTTGCCGAAGTCGTAGTCAATCTTGTCCAACATCCGCACGGCTTCGTCATCACGCAAAAGCGGCTGCGCCCTACCCTGCTCTACGGCCTTTGCCCACAGGGGAATCAGCATGGTACTAGACAGTGCGGAAACGGTTTCGGGAGAGATTTTTGCAGACATGGCAACCTCCAATGAGAGAAATTCCTATTTACATCATACTCCCGCACAATACGGCTGCCAAGTTGCAAAAAGGTCGTCTGAAACCTGTTTTTGTGTTTTCAGACGACCTCTGTTTCATTCATCACATCATGTCATCATGCCGTACACGCGATGGCGGCTTCCGCCACATCGTCCGCGCTGTGCGGCAATGCCAGCGTGCGGGCGTTTTCTGCCCATTTGAGGCATTTTTCACGGTTTAAGCCGCCGAGGATTTCAGCAAGTTTTTCCGCTGTCAACTGGGCTTGCGGCAACAGCAGCCCTGCCTCCGCCTGCACCATAAAACGCGCATTGGCGGTTTGATGGTCATCGACGGCGTAAGGATACGGCACCAACAGCGCGCCCAGCCCCGCCGCCGTCAACTCGGCAATCGTCAGCGCGCCGGCACGGCAAATCACCAAATCGGCATCGCGGTAGGCGGACACCATGTCGGTAATAAATTCTACGCATTCGGCTTTCACGCCCAACGCATCGTAATCCGCCTGCAAGCTGCCCAGCTTGCCCCGACCGGATTGGTGGTACATCTGCGGACGCGCATCGTCAGGCAGCAAAACCAATGCCTGTGGAACGGTTTTATTCAAAACATCCGCGCCCAAACTGCCGCCGACCACCAAGATTTTCAGACGACCTTCACGCCCTTGGAAGCGTTCGGCAGGCGCAGGCAGATTGGCAATATCGGCGCGGACGGGGTTGCCGACCAGGCCGCCTTCGTGGCTGAACGCTTTCGGAAAAGCGTACAACACCCGCTTCGCCCAGCGCGACAGTTGGCGGTTGGACAAACCTGCCACGGCGTTTTGCTCGTGAATCACAATCGGCACGCCGCACAGTTTCGCCGCCAAGCCGCCGGGAAAGGTAACGAAGCCGCCGAAACCGATGACGCACTCGACGCGGTGTTTCCGGATAATCCGCTGCGCTTCGCGGACGGTTTTATACAAAGTAAACGGCAGCATCAGCTTGCGTTTGATGCCGTTGCCGCGCACGCCTTTAATCGCCAGCGTTTCGAGCAGGATGTCGTATTGCGGTACGATGCGCTCCTCCATCGAGCCTTCGCTGCCCAGCCAAATCACATGATGGCCGCGCGCGCGCAATGAATCCGCCACCGCCAGCGCAGGGAAAATATGGCCGCCGGTACCGCCCGCCATCAGCATGAAAGTTTTACCGCCCATGATTTACTCCACTTGGTAACCGCGCATTTTTTTGCGGTTTTCATAATCGACGCGCAACAATAAGGTAACGCACACCAGCATAACGGCAACCGCCGAACCGCCGTAAGACATCAACGGCAAAGTCAGGCCTTTGGTGGGCAGGATACCGATGTTGACGCCGATATTGAAGAAACTTTGAATCCCTATCCAAATACCGATGCCGTTGGCGACATACGCGCTGAACGTCAGTCCGGAATCACGCGCCTGCTTGCCGATGGAGAATGCGCGCATCACCAGCCAGCCGTAGCAGAACACCAAAATACACATCCCCACAAACCCGAATTCCTCGCCGATGACGGCAAAGATAAAGTCGGTATGCGCCTCGGGCAGGTAGAAGCGTTTTTCCAAACTCGCGCCCAAGCCCTGACCGAACCATTCGCCGCGCGCAATCGCCATCAACGAATGCGTCAACTGATAACCTTTGCCCAAAGGGTCGCCCCAAGGGTCCAAGAATGCCGACACGCGCGCCATACGGTAGGGTGCCGCCAAAATCATTACGCCCATTCCCCCCAGCACACTCAGTACCAAGACGGCAAAATATTTCCACGGGAAACCCACCAAAAACAGCATACCCATCGTAATCGACACAATCACGACAAACGAGCCGAAGTCAGGTTGCGCCATCACAAAAACCAAACCCAGCGCAATCATCACGATAGGCAGCAGGATATTTTTAAACTTCTTCAGCTTCTGCCAAGTTTTCTGACGCGCTTCCTTGCTGAACGGGCACATAAAAGCATTGAACAAACCGACAAACAGCGGCTTCAAACCCAAAGAGTCCATACTGCGCAAAACTTCCTCACGCCGCGTGAACAGGCTGGACAAATACAGAACCGTCGCCAGCTTGAACAACTCGGTCGGCTGAAGATTGAGCGGTCCGATATGTATCCAACGCGTCGCCCCGTTGATTTCACGGCCGACAAACAACACGACCACCAGCAAAATCGCGGAAAAAGCAAAATAAAACGGAATGATTTTCCGCCAAAAGCTCATGCTCAACAGCGACAGCCCGAGGCAGCCCAATACGCTCGCCCCGACAAACATCGCCTGCTTGCTGACAAAAGAAAACTGATTGCCGCCTTCGGACGCAGCATAAGCAATCGACGCAGAATAAATCATCACCAAACTGAAGGCGGTCATCAAAACGACCATCCACAACAGTGACACATCGAATTTCCGACCGTCCAAAGAAATCGGGCGGTCGAGAAGTTTGGAAAGACTAATCATGAAAAACATCCGTATGGGGGCAGACGGAAAAATCCGCCCCGAAACAACCAGAACAAAGCGTTTCAGACGACCCTCCGCCTAATCGGGACATCGAAGGTCGTCTGAAAAAATATCGTGAATCAGAAAAACGTCATTCTAAAGGTTTCTTGCCAAAGCAACAATTCAGATTCTTTAAAGACAATCGGATTCCAGCGTTCTTTGCGCCCTCCCCTACCCATCACACACGCAAAAAAGGTCGTCTGAAACGTTTTGATGTTTTCAGACGACCTTATGGGCTGCCTTTAAAACGGTAGCAATTTGGGCAATACAGTTTGCAGATAGTCTTGGAATTCGGGCGCATCCACTTCGCCGCCAAAGCCGCCGTTGGCAAAAATGTGGCGCAGATACGCGATAAATTGTGTATTTTGCGGGGCGTACAGCACTTTACCATCCACGCTTGGCTTGGTGCTTAATGCGATTTCATAAGCATTGCCGCCGCTTACATTGTCTTTGTGGTAATCATCGGGCGAAAATGGCAAACCAATCGGGCATTTTGGGTTTTCCGCAAGCAATTCTCGAGTACATTCCAGCCACTCGTTGTCTTCGTTTTCCATCTCTTCCAAAACAAAATCTATGCCGTACACACACAAAGGGTCGGCATATTCCCACACAATTTCAGGATATTCGTCATAGTCCCAGATAAAGTTGATTTCGCCGACAATCCGGTAGAAGTATTGCAGCGAAAGGGGAATGAAACCGACAGGCTGCACAGCTTGGACAAGGCGGCGGATATGTTCGTCCGCATCGGGCAGGGGCGGCGTAATCACGTTATCGCGCCATCGGTTGAACCGATAGCCGAACTGCGGCAAGGTCTCTGCAACGATATTCGCGTTGTGCAGCACACGCCGAAAGGTTTCGGTAAGCAAGCGGTCGATTTCCGCTGCTGCTTCGGGTTGAAAGGCTTTTTGCCGCAGTCGGGCGATGTCGGCATAAACTTGGCTGTATTCGCCGTTCAGATAGCGTTGGTAGAAAGACAAGGCAAAATTCCTTCAGTTTGTGATAGAGGATGCAATCCGTTTTGTCAGCGCAGACCGCTTCTTATCCAATGCAAACCCTAAACCAACTGCGGTATTTCCGCCCACGGCTGTATCTGTTCCAACTGCGCGGCGAGGCGGAGCAGCGTGTCTTCGCGTCCGTGTGCGGCGGCGAACTGGGTACCGACGGGCAGACCGTGATGCCGGTAAAGCGGCACGCTCATGGCGGGGTTGCCGCTCATGTTCAGTGGCGACGTATAGCCGACGTATTGCAGCGCGGCGGCGGCTTCTTTTTCCAAAAACGGGTTGTTTTTCAACAGGAAACCCAAGCGCAGCGTGCCGCACAGCAGGCGCATGGCTTTTTGCGCGGCGGGCGGCGGCATCATCTCGCCGATTTTCGGCGTGGTGCGCGGGCAGACGGGCGTCATCAACACGTCGTAGCGCGTGAAAAATGCTTTGGCGGCACGCTCCTGCGCCAGCATCACGTCGCGCGCCCAAGCCATTTCGCCCGCGCTGATTTGCCGCCCCTGCACAATCATTGCCCACGTTGTCGGCTCAAGCAGGCGGTGCGGCAGTTTTTGTCCGGTTTCGTATTGATATTGGTAGAACAGTTTTGCCGTTTCGCCCATGACGATGACGCGGGCGGCGCGGTTGAGTTGTTCGGGCGGTGCGAAATCGGGCGTGGCTTCTTCCAATTCGTGTCCCGCGTTTTGCATCAGTTTCAAACTATGGGCGAACGCGGCTTCCGTGCCTTCGTCGTTGCCGCCGCCGAACCATGTCTGCTTCCAAAAAGCGATTTTCAGACGACCTGTTTCTAGTTTCAGGCTGTCTGCAAAACCGTTTTCGGGCGGCGGCGGGCAGGCATACAGGGCGCGGGCTTGAGTTTGGGCGGCGATGTCCAGCAAAACCGCGCTGTCGCGCACGCTGCGGGTCAAGACATGGTCACATACCAAACCTTGCCATGCCTCCGATGCGTTCGGCGCGTAACTGCTGCGGCCGCGCGTGGGTTTCAGCCCGAACACGCCGCAGTTGTGCGCGGGTAAGCGGATGGAACCGCCGCCGTCGCTGCCGTGTGCTGCGGGTACGACGCCCGAAGCCACTGCTACCGCTGCGCCTCCGCTACTGCCGCCCGCGGTATAGTCCAAATGCCACGGATTGCGCGTGATGCCGTAAATTTCGGTTTCGGTAACGGCATACGCGCCCCATTCGGGCGTGGTGGTTTTGCCGAACACACGCAGTCCCGCATCAAGATAGGCTTGGGTCAAATCGCTGTTTTGCTTGGCAATGTAATGCTGCATCATGCGCGAACCCGACCATGTCGGCGCGCCTTCCCAATCCGCCAGCAGGTCTTTGAGCAAAAACGGTACGCCCGCCAGCGGCGCATCGGCATTTTCAGACGACCCCTGCCACGCCGCCGCGCGTTCGCGCAAATCGTGCGCCAACAGATTGAGCTTGGGATTGACTTCGTCCAAGCGGCTTAAAGCAGCCTGCAACACTTCATCGGCGGAGACTTCTTTTTTGCGGATCAGTTCTGCCAAACCGACGGCATCGTAACGGATGTAGTCTTGAAAATTCATGGGTTTTCCTTTCGGATTGATCAACACACGTTTTGTCGGTCAGGCATGACTGCCCGCCGCCTCGCCGTTTGCCCGCATAGACAAATTTTAAGAAACAGTCACACCGGATAAAGGAAAGGAACAAGTTTGCCGCTGCTGTAAAAAGGTCGTCTGAAACCGCCTTGACGTTTTCAGACGACCTTTGAGGCGATGGCGCACAAGGCTTACGGCAAAATCTCAATTTCCGCGTTGTGTTTCACGCTGCGGTAGAGTTCGTCGATTTCCTCGTCCGTTACCGCGATGCAGCCGTCGGTCCAGTCTCTTTGCAGATGCCTTTTGCCGATAGAACCCCAGCCGTTTTTGATGCCGTGGATTTTAATCAGCCCGCCCGGGCTTTTGCCTTGTGCCGCCGCGTAGGCTTTGTCGGCCTCGTTAGGGTAAGAAACGCCGAGATTTTTATGGTATGCGCTGTTGGGATTGCGATCGTTGATGCGGTATTTCCCTTCGGGCGTTTTGCCGTCGCCTTCAAAGTGTTTATGCCCGACGGGCTGCTTGCCCAGCGCAATGGGATAGGTTTTCAGTAGCTTGCCTTTCGAGTACGCCGACATGGTGCGCTTGCTTTTATGCACGACCAATCTGTCGATAACGGCATTTTCGGGAAGCGGCGTTTCGCTTGGCGCGGCAACGGTCGACTCGCCTGATGTCGCAACGGTCTGCTCGGAACGGATGGGCGTGGAATACCAAACCACTCCGGCAACGACTGCCAAAAGCAAAACCGCCGCCAAACTGATTTTCAACCCTCTTTTCATGTTTCAGACGACCTCACAAAGCCTTAAACGCCTCGATAAACACTTCCGAACGGTGCGCATAGCCTTTAAACATATCGAAGCTCGCGCAGGCGGGGCTGAGCAGCACGATATCGCCTGCTTCGGCTTGGGCGTATGCCGTCTGAACCGCTTCTTCCAAAGTGGCGCAGTCGGTCATATTCAGACCGCAGCCGTCCAAATCGCGGCGAATTTGCGGCGCATCGACGCCGATCAGGAACACGCCTTTCGCCTTACCGGCAAGCGCATCGCGCAGGGGCGTGAAGTCCTGCCCTTTGCCCATGCCGCCCAAAATCACGAAGAGCGGATTTTGCAAACCGGCAATCGCGGCGGCGGTCGCGCCGACGTTTGTGCCTTTGCTGTCGTCGATGAACACCACGCCGTTTTTCTCGCCGATTTTTTCCACGCGGTGCGGCAGGCCTTGGAAGGTTTTGACGTGTTCGAGCAATGCTTCACGCGGCAAACCGACAGCTTCGCACAAGGCGACGGCAGCCATGACGTTGGCGGCGTTGTGCAAGCCTTGCAGCGGGATGTCTTTCGTGGCAATCAAATCTTCATTACCTTGTTTCAGACGACCCGTTTCGCGTTCCAACCAAAAATCGGCTTCGTGTTCCAACGAAAACCATTTCACCTCGCGCCCGGCGCGCTTCATGGCGCGGCAGAACACGTTGTCTGAATTTAAAACCTGCACGCCATCGCCACGGAAAATCTTGGCTTTGGTATGCGCATAGTCGAGCAAATCGTCGTAGCGGTCGAGATGGTCTTCGGAAATGTTCAGCACCGTCGCCGCGGTTGGGCGCAAGCTTTCGGTGTTTTCCAGTTGGAAACTGGAAAGCTCCAACACCCACACGTCCGCCTTTTTGCCTTCGCGCTGCAATTCCGCCTCCAAAACCGGCGTGCCGATATTGCCCGCGATAACGGTATCCAGCCCGCACTTGATGCAGAGATAGCCTACGAGGCTCGTTACCGTGGTTTTGCCGTTGCTGCCGGTAATCGCAATCACCTTGTCACCGCGGCGGTTCACAATGTCCGCCAGCAATTCGATGTCGCCCAACACGCGCCCGCCGTTTTGCTTGAACGCCTCGATATCCGGCTGCCGCTCGCTGATGCCGGGACTAAGCGCCAAAATATCGAAACCGTTGTCCAGCGCATCTTTCAGACGACCCGTGTAAAACACCAGCCCGTCAAACATCTTACCGATTTGCGACACGCGCTCCGGTTTCAGCTCCGCATCATAAGCGGCAACCTCCGCGCCGTTTTTGCGCAGGTAGGCAATCATGGAAATACCCGTAGCGCCGAGTCCGGCGACGAGGATTTTTTTGTTTTGGAAAGTCATTTTGGTTTTGTCCTTGAAGTTTCAGGCGACGTGATCAGGATTAAATACTCCGGTATCAGTCGAAGATTTTTTTCGCACCCCCTTGAGCTTCCGTTATCGCAAGCTTTGCTGTACCATTTTTGGGCATCAGCAAAACTTCGTCTAACACCTCGCCCCTCGAAATACATCTCCCCCAGATTATATTGTGCAAGTGAAGATCCCTGTTCCGCAGCTTTACGATACCATCGTACAGCCTGAACGTCATCTTGGCGGACACCAGTTCCTCGAGCATACATCATACCCAAATTATGTTGACCACTTACATTCCCCTGCACTGCCGACTTGTGATAAAACTTAACTGCCTGAGCGTAATCTCGACGGACACCATATCCTTGAGCATAGATCATACCCAAATTATTTTGAGCATTTGAATTTCCTTGCGCCGCGGCCTTGCGATACCATTTTCTTGCTTGAACATAATCTTGACGAACGCCTTGCCCTATATCATACATCGCACCTAAAAAAAATTGAGCCTCAGCATCTCCCGATTCCGCCTTTAGCATTATTTCCTTTAAATTCGGCACATCATCCGCCCAAGCTGCCTGCCCTATGCCCAAAGACAGCAAGGCAAGTATCATGTTTTTCAATAAGGTGTTCATCTCAAAATCCTGTTTTATTCAGAAGGTTTTTGGGTTTGTATATGTATTTCAGACGACCTTGGGAAAAGGCTTCATTATCCTACTTAATCCAATGTACGGTAAGCATCACAACTTTGTTGTAGTCCATTATCACAAGCCTTCTTGTACCACTCTTTGGCAACTTTTCGATTTTTGGGGACACCTTGCCCTTCTTCATACATCAAACCTAAATTATATTGAGATTCTGCCTGTCCCTGTTCTGCTGCCTTGCGATACCATCGCACTGCCTTTGCATAGTCTTGGCGCACGCCTTGCCCTTTTTTGTACATCACACCCAAATTATGTTGGGCAATTGACTCCCCCTGTTCTGCTGCCTTGCGGTACAAGTTTATTGCCTCTTTATAGTTTTGACGAACACCTTGCCCTTTTTCGTACATCAAACCCAAACTAATTTGAGCATATGTATCTCCCTGTTCAGCAGCCTTGCGATACCACTGCATCGCCTTTGCATAGTCTTGACGCACTCCTTTCCCTCCATAATACATTCCTCCCAAATTATATTGGGCATCCGAATCCCCTTGCTCTGCTGCCTTGCGATACCATCGCACAGCCTCTACATAGTCTTGGCGAACACCTTTTCCTTGTTCATACATCACGCCTAGATTATATTGGGCTTCTGCATCTCCCTGTTCCGCTGCCTTGCGATACCAGCGCACCGCCTCTACATAGTCTTGACGAACACCTTCCCCATGTTCATACATCACACCTAAAGAAAATTGAAGCTCCGCATCGCCAGCTTCCGCCAGTTGCAGCATTTCCTTTTGCGCCACCTCTCCTACATTCAGCGCATCATCCGCCCAAGCTGCCTGCCCTATGCCCAAAGCCAGCAAGGCGACCATCATTTTTTTCAATAAGGTGTTCATCTTAAAATCCTGTTTTGTTCAAAATGTTTTTGGGTTTATCTATGTGTTTCAGACGACCTTTGAGAAAGGTTTAATGTCCTTCGTTATTCAACTGTCGGTAGTCATTGCAACCATCTTGTAATCCATTATCACAGGCCTTCTTGTACCATTCTTTGGCTATTACCGAATTTTGGCGAACGCCTCTACCCGTGTAATACATCCAACCTAGACCACTTTGTGCCTCGGCAACTCCGTGCCGTGCAGCTTTATGCCATAACTGCAATGTTTGAACATAATCTTGGCGGACGCCTCGTCCTTTGGCATACATCACACCCAAATTATATTGAGCATTTGCATCACCTTGTTCTACCGCTCTGCGAAACCACTGTACCGCCTGAGCGTCATCTTGCCGAACACCTTGCCCTTCGATATACATCACACCCAAATTATATTGGGCTTCTGCATTCCCCTGCTCTGCTGCTTTACGATACCACTTCACCGCCTGAACGTAATCTTTACGTACACCTTTCCCATCCTTGTACATTACGCCCAAATCATTTTGCGCATCCTTATATCCCTGCTCCGCTGCTTTACGATACCACTGTACTGCCTGTTTATAGTCTTGACGTACACCTCGTCCTTCGTAATACATCAAGCCCAAATTATATTGGGCTGCATCAACCCCTTGTTCTACCGCTTTACGAAACCACTGCACAGCCTGATTGTCATCTTGACGTATACCTTTCCCGTCCTTGTACATCGCACCTAAATTATTTTGGGCTTCCGCATACCCTTGATCGGCGGCCTTCCGATACCATCGTACCGCCTCTACATAGTCTTGGCGAACGCCTCGTCCTTCGGTATACATTACAGCCAAATTATATTGGGCTTCTGCCTGTCCCTGTTCTGCTGCCTTACGATACCATCGCACTGCCTCTTGATCACTCTGACGAACGCCTACCCCTTTAAAATACATCGAACCCAAAGCAACTTGAGCATCTTCCTCACCCGCTTCCGCTTTTTGCACTATTTGCTTTAAATTCGGCACATCATCCGCCAAAGCTGCTTGCCCTATCCCCAAAGCCAGCAAAGCAACCATCATTTTTTTCAATAACGTTTTCATCTCAAAATCCTATTTTATTCAGAGTATTTCTTGGTTTGTCTATGTGTTTCAGACGACCTTTGGGAAAGGTTTAATGCCCTTCGTTATTCAACTTTCGGTAAGCATCGCAACCATCTTGAAATCCATTATCACAAGCCTTCTTGTGCCATTCTTTGGCAACTTTTCGATTTTTGGGGACGCCTTGCCCTTCTTCATACATCTCACCCAACCTATTTTGAGCCGGTGAGAACCCGCCTTCTGCTGCCTTGAGATACCATTGCAACGCCTCTGTATAGTTTTGGTGTACGCCTTTTCCTTCATAATACATCTCACCTAAATTATGTTGGGCTGGCGAGAACCCGTCTTCTGCTGCCTTACGATACCACCGCAACGCCTCGGCATAGTCTTGGCGAACACCTTGCCCTTCACTATATGCCACACCCAAATTATTTTGGGCAACTACATACCCTTGTTCTGCTGCCTTGCGATACCACCGCACTGCCTCTGCAGAGTCTTGGCGAACGCCCTGTCCTTCGTCATACAACGCGCCCAAATTATTTTGAGCGTCTACATCGCCCTGTTCCGCTGCCTTGCGATACCATTGCGCCGCCTCTTCATAGTTTTGACGGACGCCCCGTCCATTGGCATACATCACACCTAAAATAAATTGGGCAGCTGCATCTCCCTGCTCTGCTGCCTTGCGATACCAGCGCGCCGCCTCTTCATAGTTTTGACGGACACCTTGCCCTTGCTCATACATCGACCCTAAATTTTTTTGGGCATTTACACTCCCCTTCTCTGCCGCTTTCTGAAACCACTTCATTGCCTCTACATGGTTTTCAAGAACCCTATACATCATGCCCAGATTATTTTGGGCTGAGAGATACCCTTTATCTGCCGAAGAGCGACACCATTCCATCGCCTGTTCATGGTCTTGATTAACACCTTGTCCTACGTAATACATCATACACAAATTATATTGTGCTTCTGCTTGTCCCTGTTCTGCCGCTTTGCGATACCATCGCACCGCCTCTTGATCACTCTGACGAACGCCTATCCCTCTCAAATACATCGAACCCAAAATAACTTGAACATCTGCCTCTCCCGCTTCCGCCCTTTGCACTATTTTCTTTAAATTCGGTACATCATCCGCCCAAGCTGCCTGCCCTATACCCAAAGCCAGCAAAGCAACCATCATTTTTTTCAACCATGTATTCATTTCAAACTTCCCTAATGTATAGTGGATTAAATTTAAACTAGTACAGCGT
>NZ_KV794968.1:29280-35035 GCF_001808875.1 Neisseria sp. HMSC064E01 | reverse complement strand
CTTGTCCTGATTTTTGTTAATCCACTATATGTTTCATAAAAAATCACGACATTTTCAGACGACGGT
Organism: Neisseria sp. HMSC064E01; assembly: GCF_001808875.1. Classification (NCBI taxonomy): domain Bacteria; kingdom Pseudomonadati; phylum Pseudomonadota; class Betaproteobacteria; order Neisseriales; family Neisseriaceae; genus Neisseria; species Neisseria sp. HMSC064E01. The sequence goes on along the minus strand of NZ_KV794968.1, from coordinate 34,969 downwards.
AGAGGTCGTCTGAAAATGCCGTGATTCTATCCTGACTGCATTTAAAATGCTATTTTGCTACTTTGCCTGACTGTTACCGTCAGAAATATCGTGATTAGGATTCTCCGCCATTGATTGAAGCGCAAATGGCTGCACCTTTACAGCAGCGTTTTTTTATCAGGCAGGGGAAACGGGTAATGGTTCGTCTTTTTCAGACGACCTCAAGCCGGGAAGGTTGGGAAATAACCGTCTACGCCGTATTGCTTCAAGACGTTTTTCAGCTCGGGAATGCGGATTGCGGGATCGACTGCCATCGGCGGCATGGGCGGTTCTACGCCTTCTTCGTTTTGGTTGCGCATCCAGTCCGCCATCGCAAAAATTCGGATAAGGACGGGCTCGGCGAGGTCTTTGCTGATTTCCAGTTCGTTCATGGCTTGGGCGAAGCAGGCGATCCATTCGTCGCGCACCTGCATATTCACGGCAAAGGGCATGTGCCGCGCCCGCAGCATGGGATGGCCGTATTTCTGCTCGAACAAGGGCGGGCCGCCGAGCCAGCCGCTGAAAAATTCGTAGAGTTTTTCGCGAATCAGCGTCATGTCTTCGCCGTGCATCTGGCGCAGGGCGTGGTATTGCGGCTCGAGTTCCATCAAGTCGTAAAAGCGGTCGGTCAGGTTGCGTACGCCTGCCGCGCCGCCGAATGCGTGATACATATCATTCTTTCTTTAAAGGTCGTCTGAAACGGGGATTTTAATAGACTGCGCCGATTGTGTCATACAGGATAAAGAGAGGTCGTCTGAAAATCTATTTCGTTTTCAGACGACCTTAAATTTTTGGGCGGAGAACCGATTTTCTGATGCAGGACAACGGCAATTGAAAATCAACTTAGCCGCGATGTTCCCATACGTTCGCCCGCTCGACTTCTTTCCATGCTTCGAGAATCAGGCTGCCGTCGTTGTCTTTCAAGAGCGTCGCGTCGGAAAGCATACGCCGCCAAGTGCGGGCGTTTTTCAGACCGTGCATCAGCCCGAGGCTGTGGCGGACGATGTGGCGCAAGATTGTGCCGCGTCCGGCTTGGATTTGGGCTTGGCTGTATGTGTAGAGGCGCTGCACCAAATCGGCGTATTCAATCGGGCTGCGGGTGTCGCCGTAAAACAGCCTGTCCCATTCGTGCATCACCATCGGATTGTGGTATGCCTCGCGTCCGACCATTACGCCGTCAACGTGTTGCAGATGTCCGGCGATTGCTTCGTTGGTGGTGATGCCGCCGTTGATGATGATTTCCAGCTCGGGAAACTCTTGCTTGAGGCGGTAAACGTAATCGTATTTCAACGGCGGAACGTCGCGGTTTTCTTTGGGGGACAGTCCGTCCAGCCATGCGTTGCGGGCGTGGACGATGAAGGTTTTGCAGGCAGTTTTGTCGCGCAGCGTGCCGACGAAATCGGCGACGGTTTGATATTCGGTTTGTCTGTCGACGCCGATGCGGTGTTTGACGGTAACGGGGATTTGGACCGCGTCCTGCATGGCGTTGAGGCAGTCGGCAACCAGCATGACTTCGTTCATCAGACACGCGCCGAACGAGCCTTTCTGCACGCGCGGACTGGGGCAGCCGCAGTTGAGGTTGACCTCGTTGTAACCGTATTCTTCGGCGGCTTTGGCGGCTTTCGCCAAATCGGACGGGTCGCTGCCGCCCAGTTGTAGGGCAACGGGCTGCTCGCCTTCGTTAAACATCAAAAAGCGGTCTTTGTCGCCATAGACGATGGCGCCGGAATTGACCATTTCGCTGTAAAGCCATGTGTTGCGGGTAATCTGGCGGGCGAGATAGCGGTAGTGGCGGTCTGTCCAGTCGAGCATAGGGGCAACGGACAGACGGCGGGGAGGGAGGGGGGCTTGAGTCATGTGTTTCATGTATCTGATTATTTTCAGGCGGCATTATATCAGACGGACTGCGTCGGCAATCGGCACAGGGGTCGTCTGAAACGGCAAAACCTGCTTTTTGAAGCAGGTTTTGTATGTTCAAAGACACTTATTCGGCGCAATCTTTCAGCGTATCTTTATATGTATAAAGGTATGACGCGCCGACAAACGATGCGCCGCCTAAGACATTGCCTAAAAACACGGGAATCATGTTGAAAAAAAACTGCCCCCATGTAATGTCTGCACCCGCCAAAATACCGGCGGGGATGACGAACATATTGGCGACAAGGTGTTGGAAGCCGTTTAACACGAAAATCATCACGGGAAACCAAATCGCCAACATCCGCCCTGCCGTATGCTTGGCGGCAAAGTGCAACCACGCGCCCATACACACCATCCAGTTACACGCGACCGCCGAGACGAAAGCCCTGCCGAAATCCATATGGACTTTGGCTTCTGCCACCGCAATCGTTTTTTCCGCCACGCTGCCTTCGGTCATGCCGACGTAGTGTCCGAGGAAAAACGCCATCGCCAGCGTTCCCGCCAAATTGCCCAGACACACAACGACCCAGTTGCGCAGCAGCATTTTTGTGGAAATCCGCCCTACCAAACGTCCCAAAGACATAATCATCATATTGCTCGTCACCAGCTCCCCGCCGCCGAGCAGGATGCAGATCAAGGCGATGGGGAACATTGCCGCGCCGAGCAAAGTCGCCAAGCCGCCCCATTCGTGCGGGATGCCGCTGACCACTTTCAAATAGGCAAGATAACCGAAGCCGATATATCCGCCCGCCAAAACGCTCAAAACCGCCAGCGTGGAAACGCTGGATTGTGCCTTGGCACAGCTTTTATCGAGGACGACCTGTAAAATTTCCTGTGGGTATAAATCGCGCGAAGCCATGATTTTCCTTAAAGTGGATTGAGGTGGGAATGCCGCTTCTGAAGACGGCGGAACTGTCGCGGTAGGGCAGTGTTGAGGGATGCCGGTGTACGGTCTTATCGGATAAAAAACAATAGTGCATTAAACCTAAAATGCAGTCGCGCCGCCTTGCTTTGGCTCAAAAGAAAGATTATTACATCCAGCGGACATGTTATAGTGGATTAACTTTAAATCAGGACAAGGCGACGAAGCCGCAGATAGTACATCAGGACAAGGCGACGAAGCCGCAAATAGTACAGATAGTACGGAACCGATTCACTTGGTGCTTTAAGCACCTTAGAGAATCGTTCTCTTTGAGCTAAGGCGAGGCAACGCCGTACTGGTTTAAAGTTAATCCACTATAGTTTGCGAAGCGGCGGCTTCAAACAAAAGGTCGTCTGAAAACCTTGATGTTTTCAGACGACCTTTTCATCTCGACAAAGACGGCATGACATTGGCTGCCGCTCAATCAATCCGTATGTATTCCACCGACAAAATCTCAATCTCTTCGCGCCCTTCCGGCGTATTCAAGACGACTTCGTCCCCTTCCCTCGCTTTAATCAAACAACGCGCCAACGGGGAAATCCAAGAAATTTTGTTTTGCGCGGTATCGATTTCATCGACGCCGACGATTTTGACGGTTTGCTCGCGCCCGTCGCCGCGTAATAATCCGACGGTTGCGCCGAAAAACACTTGGTCGGTCGCTTCGCGCAATTCGGGATCGACGACGACGGCGGCTTCCAAACGCTTGGTCAGGAAACGGATGCGGCGGTCGATTTCGCGCATACGGCGTTTGCCGTAAAGATAGTCGCCGTTTTCGCTGCGGTCGCCGTTGCTTGCCGCCCAGTTGACGATTTGGACGATTTCGGGGCGTTCTTTATTGACCAGCTGATACAGCTCGTCTTTCAATGCCTGCCAGCCGACGGGCGTGATGTAGTTTTTGTTTTCGGTACTCATAATCTTGCCGTTAAAAAATAATACAAAGGTCGTCTGAAAACATGACCCCGTTTCAGACGACCTTTTGCCTTAATCGTTCAATCCGGTTTTATTCTTCGTCACCCGTATCGCTGATGCTGATGCTGTGTTCCATCCTGCTCGGGTGGACTTTCAAGCCGCCGCAGCCGGATTTCTCGGCGGACAGGCGGTCGAGGTAGGCTTGGTCGATGTCGCCGGTTTGATAGATGCCGTTGAAACAGGACGAATCGAAGGACTCGATTTTCGGATTGAGTGCTTTGACGACGGCTTCCAAATCGCTCAGATTTTGGAAAACGATGCCGTCCGCGCCGATTTCGGCGGCAATTTCCGCCGCACTGCGTCCGTTGGCAATCAATTCTTCGCGCGTGGGCATATCGATGCCGTACACATTGGGATAGCGCACTTCGGGTGCGGCAGAGGCGATATACACTTTGCGTGCGCCCGCTGCGCGTACCATTTCGACGATTTCGCGGCTGGTTGTCCCGCGCACAATGGAGTCGTCTACCAGCAACACGCTTTTGCCTTCAAACTCGGTTTCCATCGGACTGAGTTTTTGGCGTACGGATTTTTTGCGCGTCGCCTGACCGGGCATAATAAAAGTGCGTCCGATATAGCGGTTTTTAATCAAGCCTTCGCGGTAAGGCTTTTTGAGGTGGACGGCAAGTTCCATCGCGCTGGGGCGGCTGGTATCGGGAATGGGCATCACGACGTCGATGTCGTCCACAGGCAGCTCGCGTTTGATTTTTTCCGCTAAGGACACGCCCATGTCCAAACGCGATTGATAAACCGATACGCCGTCGATCACGGAGTCGGGACGGGCAAAATAGACGTATTCGAAGAGGCAGGGGCTGAGTTTGGCGCGGTCGGTGCAACAACGGGCAATCATTGTGCCGTCAAAGCCGACGAATACCGCTTCGCCCGGCTGGATATCGCGTTCCAAATCGTAGGCAAGCGCATTGAAGGCAACGGATTCGGAAGCGACGGCATAGGATTTTCTGCCTGCCTCGTCGGTTTGCGAACCCAATACCAGCGGGCGTATGCCGTAAGGATCGCGGAAAGCGAGCATGCCGTAGCCCGCAATCATGGCAACCACGCCGTATGCGCCGCGCACAAGGCGATGGACTTCGGCAACGGCGTTGAAAATATTGTCGATATTGAGTCGGTGGGGATTGGCGTTTTTAGAGACTTCGCGGCGCAATTCGTGTGCGAAGACGTTGAGCAAAACTTCGGAATCGGAGCTGGTGTTGACGTGGCGCAGGTGTTTGTTGCACACGTTTTCATACAGTTCGGCGGTATTGGTGAGGTTGCCGTTGTGCGCCAAAACGATACCGAACGGCGAGCTGACGTAAAAAGGCTGCGCTTCCGCGCTGCTGCCCGCGTTGCCTGCCGTAGGATAACGGACGTGGGCGATGCCCGCATTGCCGACCAAATCGCGCATATTGCGTGTGCGGAACACTTCGCGCACCATGCCTTTACCTTTGTGCATATGGAACGTGCCGCCCTCGGCCGTTACAATGCCCGCCGCATCCTGCCCCCTGTGCTGCAACATCTGCAAACCGTCATACAGAAGCTGGTTTACCGGCTCATGGCTGACCAAACCTAATACACCGCACATATCGTCTTCTCCGAATTCGAGGTTAACTTGGAAACTAGAATTATAGAATAAATCGGACAAGGCTGCCCAAATTGTTGACAATCATTCGTCCGTTTAGCTTGAAATCGGATACAGACTATGACTTATTGATGAATCAATCCGGCAAAACAAGGCATCGAAAACAAAATCCAAATTCACTATAAACGTTTCTATTTCATCGCCTTATCATCACTCTACCCATACCTCTATCGGAAATTCAGACTATAGTGGATTAAGTTTAAACCAGTACGGCATTGCCTCGCCTTAGC
>NZ_KV794968.1:16656-29180 GCF_001808875.1 Neisseria sp. HMSC064E01 | reverse complement strand
GTCCTGATTTAAATTTAATCCACTATATAAGCAGAGCGATCGGCAAATATAGCTGCCGAACTTTTAACCCTCATGAAAAACCGGTTTACAATTCCGCCTTATCTTCCGTCTTGTCCTTCTGACCGGGCAGGTAAGGCATGATGACTTCAGACAATGATTGGAAATAAGGAATACTGTACGAGCTTTGCCAATCTTCCGTTTCCGGCAAATCGGTATGAGCGCAGACCATGACCGCCAAAGTTACCAGCAACACGCCTTTGGCTGCGCCGAACACGCCGCCCAAGACTCTGTTGACACTACCCAAGCCCATCGACGACGCTGCGTTGGTCAGTATGGTGCGCAAAAACTGCTGTAAAAAACGCGCCAAAAAGAAAATCACGACAAACGAAATGGCAACGCCCAAGGCGCGCGGTTGAATCGATTTAAACGCCACTTCCGAAAACGGCACGGCAAACGTTTTAGCCAACAAAAAGGAAATCACCCACGCAAACAGCGAGCCCGCTTCGGCAATGACGCCGCGTATCATCGACATCACGATACACGCCGCGATCACGCCGAAGGCGAGTATGTCGGCTAACGGAATATCATTCATTGGTTACCTGTCCGGCAATGCCGTGTACGCGCAGTTTGTTCAAGTCGCGTTCGGCTTCGTAGGCGTTTTTGTATGCGCCTGATTTGACGCGGTAAACCTTGCCTTTATCCGTCATCACTTCGGTAATGGTTGAGTCGATACCTGCCGCTTTCATTTTGCGTTGCAGACTCAAGGCGCGTTCTTTTTCAGCATAACCAGCCTGAATCGCGGCTTTTTTACCTGATTTGACTTCGGCGGTTTTGGTTTTTGCCTTTTCAGACGACCTTTCGGCAGCAGCGGTTTTCTCTGCTTTGGCTGCAGGCTCGGTTTTGGCTTTGGCAACTTTCGCTTCGGCTTCTCTTACCGCAGAAGCTTTTTTGTTAGCCGTTTCAATTTTTTCGTATTTGGAAGCATCTACCCGAATTCTTTCTTTAGGTTCGGACGCGGATGCTGTGACGGCTTCTTTGGCTTTTTCCGCTGCCGCTTTGTGTTTCGCTGCCGCTTCTTCTTTGGCTTTTAACGCCTTACGTTCGGCAACGGCTTTTTCAGCTTTTTCCAATTGCGCCAGTTTGTTGCGTTCGGCTGCGGCAGCGCGTTCTGCCTTCTCGGCTTTAGCGGCTTGAAGCGCACGTTTGCGGGCGGCGGCATTGGCTTCGCGCTCTGCTGCTTCTTGTGCTTGAAGCTGCTGCGCTTTACGTTGCTCTTCACGATTACGGCGGCGCTCTTCCGCGCGGCGTTCGGCTGCTTCGCGCTTGGCAGCTTCGGCTTTTTGGATTTTCTCGGATTCTTCCAAACCTTTGATGTCGCTGTCTGACAGCGTATCGTTAATCAGCACCAAAGGCGGGCCTAAATCTTCGGGCGCGGCAGGCGGCGCTTCAGGTTGCGGTTCGGGCTGCGCTTGGGCGTTTCGCTCCGGTGTGCCGATTTCCTGAGGCTTGTCCGCTGCTTCCGCTACTTCGGCATCGGCATTTTTAGCCGCTTCTGCCGCTGCTTCCAAATCTTCTTTGGTAGAAGGTTCCAACACGGTCGCATCCGCCAGGTTGGCAGGTTCTGCGTTGGCATTATTCTGTTGGATGGTTGTAGTTTGGGCGTTTTCTTCTTGCTTGTTTTCCGGTCCGGTTGACAGGGCAACGCCCAATAAAACGGTCGATGCCGCCACCAACCCCGATGCCATAACCAAGCGGCGGCGGTTGCGGCGTTTGAGCTGTTCGTAACCGGTCAGAACTTCATTTTGCTTATTGTCAGACATGGAGATTTCCTTTTACAACGCCGCCATCACGTCGGCAACGGTATGAAATGAGCCGAAAACAACGATTCTATCATTTTCGCCCGCCTTAGCCAAAGCTGCGCGGTACGCCTCGCGAACGGAGGTAAAAGTTTGTATATTTTCGATATTTTGTGCTTCCAGTTTCGCCTGCAAGGCTTCCGCCGTCATGCCGCGCGGCACGTCCAAAGGCGCGATATACCACTCGTCAAACTGGTCTTTAACGATTTCCAACACGCCGTCTATGTCTTTGTCGGACAGCATGCTGAATACGGCGGTGCGTTTTTGCGCAAACGCCAGATTAATCAGGCTGCGGCGCAGGGCGCGGGCGGCGTGGGGATTGTGTCCGACATCCAAAACGGTCAGCGGACGGCCGGGCAGGACTTGGAACCTTCCGGGATTTTCAACCAGCAACAATCCGCGCTTGATGGCGCCGATGTCCACCGGCAGTTTGTCGTTCAAACATTCCAACACGGTCAACGCGCAGGCGGCGTTGGAAAGCTGGTATGCACCGCGCAATGCGGGGAACGGCAGGGAATTGCGGTTGCGCGCGGGGTCGTCTGAATGTTGCGGATGGAAGCGGTAGTTCCATTGGATGTTTTCCAATGAGGAGAAATCGAAATCGCGCTGCACCATCAGCAGTTTCGCGCCTATGGCTTCGGCGTGTGCGACCAACGATTCGGGCGCGGGGTTTTGCCCGCAGATTGCGGGTTTGCCGCTACGAAACACGCCTGCTTTTTCAAAGCCGACCTGCTCGACCGTATCGCCCAAAAACTCCTGATGGTCCAAATCCACGCTGGTAACCACCGCGCAATCGCAGTCGAACACATTGACCGCGTCCAAACGTCCGCCCAAGCCGACTTCCAATATCATCACATCGACTTGTTCGCGAATGAAGATATCGACCGCCGCCAAGGCATTGAATTCAAAATAAGTCAGCGATATTTCGCCGCGCGCCGCTTCGATGCGCTCGAAGGAAGCGGTGATGAGGTCGTCTGAAACCGGCTCGGCGTTGACGGCAATGCGTTCGTTGTAACGCAATAAATGCGGGCTGGTCAGCGTACCGACTTTGAAGCCTGCCTGTTTGTAAATCTGTGTCAGGTAGGCGCAGACCGAACCTTTACCGTTTGTTCCCGCAACAACGACGACGGGGCATTGCGGTTCGAGCTTCATGCGTTTTTTCACTTCGCTCGTGCGTTCCAAGCCCATGTCGATTAAGCCGCCGCTGTGGGCGGTTTCCAAATGCGAGAGCCAGTCTTGTAATGTTTTCATGTGTGTTTCGTTTTTCAAAAGGTCGTCTGAAACCGTCGCTTCGGAATAATGGGGACGGTTACTGCTGCTTGTGTGGACTATTTTTATATTGGGTTTAATTTGTATAGGACAAGGCGGGAAATCGCCTTGCTGAGATTAAATCGGATTCGCGTCATCCTGAGCCTGACACCAGCGCGCCCAAACTTTCAGACGACGGTAAGATTCTTTATCCGCCATATCGGGCGTAACACATTGCCGTATCGTTTCTCCGTCGGCGTTCCACTGCAAAAACAACGCGTAAGGAGTCAGCATGGTCGCGCCGGACAACACCGCGCCCTGCCCTTCTCCGTCTCCGCAAAATACGGAAGCGCGCGCATGGCGGTCGATGGCGATTTTCTTTACCGCACCCGCCGTCCGCAAATTCACCACGCGCCAAGCGTGGACAAAACTGCCCGCCAACGCCGCCAGCCCGAACCACATCATCCAGCCGTAAAACCATATCAGGCACACGGCAACTGCGGACAAATGCAACAAGACAGACAAGGCTTTTAAAGAACGGGACGGCTTCAAGGTCGTCTGAAAAGCGCGCATCGCCTTACATCATATTGTCGAACACGGGCGTAATGCTCAATTCCGCTTCTTCCATGTCCAAAACCATATCGTGGATTTCTGTATCGAAAAATTCCCAAAACGCCTTCAGGCTCATGTCTTGCGGCCACTTGCTTTTATCGATGTCCCAGCCTGCGAGTTCCGCCTCGAAAATCTGTTGGTAGCGTTCGTCAAAATAGGCAATCACGGCTTCCGGCTCGTCAAACTGCGGCACGAGGAACACGGAGCAGTTGGCACGGATTTGCTCGATGGTCAGGTCGGGCATATTTTCATCGGCGGATTTCAGCCATTCCAAAAAGCGGGCGGTCGGCTTAAGCACGACGGCGGTACGGTCAACAAAATACATGGTTTTCCTTTAAAACGGCAAAATTGGAAATGACCTCTTTGCCGTCTATATCTATCGGTTGCATTCGCCAAAGGTCGTCTGAAAGCCCAAATCTGTCTTTCAGACGACCTTTTGGCAAACTGTTAATGCGTCATTACTTGCTGCAAGAACTGTTTGGCGCGTTCGTGTTTCGGATTGGTAAAAAACTCTTCAGGCGTTTCGTTTTCCAAAATCTGCCCTTTATCCACGAAAATAATGCGGTCGGCCACTTCGCGCGCAAAGCCCATTTCATGCGTAACACACATCATGGTCATGCCGCTTTCCGCCAAGTCCTGCATCACTTTCAACACCTCGCCGACCATTTCCGGGTCGAGCGCGGAAGTCGGTTCGTCAAACAGCATCACTCGCGGCTCCATCGCCAGCCCGCGCGCAATCGCCACGCGCTGCTGCTGTCCGCCGGAAAGCTGGCTGGGGAATGCATCTTTTTTATGCGCCAAACCCACGCGTTCCAACAGCTCCATCGCCTTTTCCTCAGCCTGTTCGCGGCTTTGTTTTTTCACCTTCATCGGCGACAGGATGATGTTTTCCAATACGGTCAGATGCGGATACAGATTGAAGCCTTGGAACACAAAACCCACCTCCTCACGCACCTTGTTCAAATCCGTCTGCGGATCGGCAACATTGATACCGTCCACCCAAATCTCGCCGCTCTCAATGCTTTCAAGCTGGTTGACGGTACGGATGAGCGTCGATTTGCCGCTACCCGAAGGTCCGCAAACCACCACCACTTCACCCTGCTTCACTTCCAGATTGACGCCGTTGATGACGTGCAGGTCTTTGAAATGTTTATGTACGTTTTTGAATTTAATCATGTTTATTTTACATTCTCTAAAATTGACCAGATTTTGGCTGGTTTATCTTCGATACGTTTAACATAGCCATCTATTTTTTTCGCATTGTGTTCATAGTAAATACCGCTGCACAATACATCCATTGCATCCTTATTCAGATCACCATAACGATTATTGGTATATACCGACAAAATACAGGCTTTCAAAGGATGGAAAGGCACGCCATATTCCCGCGCAGCATCCTGATTTCCAAATAGCCATGCGGTTTTCACCAGAGCCGAAAAATTCCCCAACGTCCCCGCTTTAAACAATTTTTCCTTGATTAACGGATAATTTTTCCGTTTCTGCCTTTCCAGCTTGGCGACTTCATCCATCAATTTTTGCGAACCGTTAGGTGCAAGTTCGTCTTCCAAAGCCTTTCTATCATATTCAGCATCAATATCATGGAGTAAATCCTGTGCCTGACCATTGCCGTTTTTTGCAGCTTTCTTGAGCCAATAGTAAAACTCACTCTTCTTGAGATTCACAGGGTCAGTGGTCATTTCCAACTGCTCTGCCAGCATATATTGTGCATCTGCATCACCAGCCTTTGCCTTACTCAGCAAATCACCTTTCTTCCCACCGATACCGCCTAAGGCAAACACCGTACCTGCAATGAATATGACTACCCCGCCCCAAAGATATTTTTTAAGCATTCCATCCCCTATTTTTCAGACGACCTTACGGACGAGATAATTGCTCAGTTCCACATATTTCTCCGGCGCGATGTGTTCGGCGCGGTCTTGCGGGCTGATGCCGACTGCCTGTAAATCCTCGTCGCCGGCAAGCTCTTTCAGATTGTTGCGTATGGTTTTGCGGCGTTGGTGGAAGGCAAGTTTCACCAGTTTGGCGAAATGCTCGAAATCGTCCGCCTTGCCGATGCGGTGTTTCACCGGAATCATACGCACTACTGCCGAATCAACTTTCGGCGCAGGGTCGAACGATTCGGGCGGCACGTCAATCAGCAGCTCCATATCGAAAAAATATTGCAGCATCACGCCCAAGCGGCCGTAGTCGTTGCTTTTCGGCGCGGCAACCATGCGCTCGACCACTTCCTTTTGCAGCATAAAATGCATATCGACGACATCGTCCGCCACCTCCGCCAGCTTGAACAAAAGCGGCGTGGAAATGTTGTACGGCAGGTTGCCGACAATTTTCTTTTTGCCCGCGATGCTGTTGAAATCAAACTGCAATACATCGCCTTCATGAATCACGAGCTTATCCGCAAACGGCAGCGTTTTCAGACGACGTACGATGTCGCGGTCGATTTCGATAACGTGCAGGCAGTTCAGCTTCTTCGCCAAAGGCTCGGTAATCGCCGCTAAGCCCGGTCCGATTTCAATCACCACATCATCCGCCTGCGGACGCACGGCGTTGACAATATCGGCAATAATCCGCGTGTCCTGCAAAAAATTCTGCCCGAAGCGTTTCCGGGCCTTATGTTCTTTCATCGCGTCTCTTCAAACTGTCGATCATTATAATAAGCGCGTATTGTAACTGAAAAACAAAGTCCTGTTCAGACCCGCAACCCAAGCAGCCACCCTACGCCAATCGGGATTTCAAACCGTCCCGCAATGCAGTAATATCCCGTCCATCCTACAAAGCTCGTCTGAAAACCCGCAAGGAGCAATTTCATGCAGATGAATTGGAAAAATCTACTCTCCACACAACGTTTCCGCACGAAAAACGGCGAAATCATCCCGACTGTCACGCCTTCCACCCAAGAAGGTGCCGACGCTTTGCGCACCGACTTCCATATCGACTACGACCGCGTCGTGTTCTCCGGCGCATTCCGCAGATTGGGACGTAAAACTCAAGTTCACCCTCTAGCCGAACACGACCTAACCCACAACCGCCTCACACACAGCGTCGAAGTTGCCAGCGTCGGGCGCAGTATCGGCAACCGCGTAGGCGTTATGCTGCAGGCAGGCGGCTTTTTACCCGAAAACAATACGCCGAGCGATATCGGCGCCGTCGTCCAAGTCGCCTGCCTTGCGCACGACCTAGGCAACCCGCCGTTCGGACACACCGGAGAAGACGCATTGCGCGACTGGTTCCGCAATCCTAAAAACCAGCCGTTTTTACAGACATTAAACGACGCCGAACGCAACGACATCCAGACCTATGAAGGCAATGCCCACAGCCTGCGTATCACGGCAAGTCTGGAAATGTATCCCGACGCAGGCGGCATGCGCCTGACGTCCGCCGCCATAGGCACACTGCTGAAATACCCTTGGACGACGCAACATCCCAACGGAAGAAAAAAATTCAATATTTACCAAACCGAATTACCCTTCATCCGTCGCGTTGCCGACGAATTGGGTCTGATTGAATCAGGCAAAGACTGCTGGGTACGCCACCCCCTGTCCTACCTGATGGAAGCAGCTGACGACATCTGCTACGCCCTCTTAGACTTGGAAGACGCGGTAGAACTGGATTTACTGAGCGACGCTGAAATCGAAAGCGTATTATCCGAACTCACTTTTGAAGAAAGCACTTGGCACGCACAATCCAGCCGCCAACGTTGCGCCATGTTGCGCGGCATCGCCATCGGCAAAGCGATAGAGGACGTCGCCCAGACCTTCATGATGCACCAATCAGACCTGCTAAACGGCAACTTCAAAGGCAAAGACCTGTTGGCGCTGTGCAGCCCGCAAGTTCAAAACACCTTGGAAAAAGCGAAAGAACTTGCCCGCACACGCATTTTCCGCCACCGCACCAAACTCATGACCGAAATCGCCACTTTCCCGTGTCTCGGTTCTATTTTGGATTTATTGGTTCCCGCCGCATACGCCATGATTGCGCAAAAACAAGTCGATGTACGCCAATCCCTCGCGCTTGAACTGCTAAAAAACCACGACCCCATCCAAGAAACCGACAGCCTGTATCGCGCCTACATGAAAATCTTAGATTTCGTTGGCGGCATGACAGACAACGCCGCCGCAAAAATGGCGCAAGATTTATCGGGAGTAGGCATTTTAAGATAATTAATATCCTTTATTTTCATGCTGTTATTTTATTATAACTATTTTTATCCAGAAAATACTGGACAGCAACCGACAGCTTGTATATTATTCGGTTTTCTTGATTCACGACGCAGTCGCGAAGTGATGAAAATGCACCCGTAGCTCAGTTGGATAGAGTATCTGGCTACGAACCAGAGGGTCGGGCGTTCGAATCGCTCCGGGTGCGCCAACAAAATTATCCGCGCCCATCGTCTAGCGGTTAGGACATCGCCCTTTCACGGCGGTAACCGGGGTTCGATTCCCCGTGGGCGTGCCAAATTCTTAAAGCACAGTTTAAACAAACTGTGCTTTTTTCTTTGCTTTTAAAAATTCATCACAAACACAGCCGACTTACTTTAAACCAAACCAACACAAACAAATCACAGCCAAATCCAATATCAAAACAACACCTTACCCAAGCTCAATCCATACACACCACTCCAAAACCAAAATAAGAAAAGGTCGTCTGAAAACCCAATCCAAGGTTTCCAGACAACCTTTCAAAACATCAAACCATCAGTTCGAACCGACTTTAATCTTCTGCCACAGATTAACCGACAGTTTCTTCGCATCCGAACTCATTTGCGGCATCACGAAACCGTCTTTCATATCCTGCGCAGTCGGGAAAATGGAGCGGGTGTTCACCAGCTCGGCAGGCATTTTTTCGCGTGCAGGTTTACTTGCAGGCGCGAAGGTAACGGCAATGCCGTTTTTCGCCGCAACTTCAGGATCGAGCGTGTAGTTGATGTATTTGTGGGCATTGGCGATGTTTTTCGCATCAGCAGGAATCAACCAAGACTCGATCCAGAAGCCCATGCCTTTCGGCGTCAAGACTTCAATGCCGACGTTGTTTTTCACTTCTTCGGAACGGGCTTTCGCCAGATTCAAGTCGCCGCCGTTGCCCGCTGCGAGACAGATGTCGCCGCGCGCCAGTTCGTCAATGATAGACGGACTGAAACGTTTTACATCAGGACGGATGGCTTTCAGCACTTCCGCCGCCGCTTTCAAATCATCAGGATTTGTGCCTTTGGGGTCTTTACCCAAGTAGTTCAGCAAAATTGGGAACATTTCGCTCGGCGTATCCCACAAGGCGATGCCGCATGATTTCAGCTTGTTGGTGTATTCGGGCTTGAACAGCAAATCCCAACCGTTTTCAGGCAGCTTGCCGCCCAAAAGCTCTTTACCCTTCGCCGTAATCGCCAAAGTGTTGACACCGGAGAAATAAGGCACGGCATACTGGTTACCCGGATCGGCAGTTTCCAGCATTTTCAACAATTCGGGATCGATATTTTTGTAATTGGGAATCAGCTCTTTATTGACTTTCTGATAAGCACCTGCTTCGATTTGGCGGGGCAGGAAGGCGATGCCGGGAACGACCAAGTCATAGCCGGATTTGCCGGTCAGCATTTTGGCTTCGAGGGTTTCGTTGTTTTCGTAAAGGTCGTAGGTCAGCTTCAGCTTATTGGCTTTTTTGAAGTCTTCGACGGTACTCTCGTCAACATAGTTCGACCAGTTGTAGATGTTCAAAGTATCGGTGGCGGTTGCTTCGGCATTGGCAGCAGGCGCGCTGCCTGCTTGAGGTTGCTCGGTTTTTTTCTCGCCACCGCCGCAAGCGGCCAGCGATAATGCCGCCAATACGGCTAATACGGATTTTTTCATACGGGCAGATTCCTGATGAAAGATTGTTAACAGAAAATGAACACTCTGCACCCCATCAATACCCCGGCGCAAAGCGGGGCTATTGTAATGGAAGTAGGTGAGAACTCAAAGCAATATCTGACTGATTTTTATTGAAATAAGGCACGATTTCCCAGACTCGGGAAAACAGCGTTGCGCAAGATGTCGTTTTTGGGCAAAATACGGACGATTTGCGCGCGCAAACAGAGAAAATACTTGCATATAGAGGAATCTGTCTTTAAAATTGCGCGTTTACAGAATTTATTTTTTCAGGAGATATTCAATATGGCAAACAGCGCACAAGCCCGCAAACGTGCCCGCCAATCGGTTAAACAACGCGCCCACAACGCCAGCCTGCGTACTGCATTCCGTACCGCAGTGAAAAAAGTGTTGAAAGCAGTTGAAGCCGGCGACAAAGCTGCTGCTCAAGCAGTTTACCAAGAGTCCGTTAAAGTCATCGACCGTATCGCTGACAAAGGCGTATTCCACAAAAACAAAGCAGCCCGCCATAAGAGCCGTCTGTCTGCCAAAGTAAAAGCATTGGCTTAATCTTTTTCGCCTATCGTCTTGGTGTTTGATCACGTCGGGACAGGCAAGCAGATAACGATGCCCCTGAGGTCTTAACCTTTCAGGGGCATTGCCGTATGTGGTGCAAGTTGATGTAAACTTTTCAGACGACCTGCCGTAAAGCAGGCGCAAGGCGGTAAAATGCGGTTTGATCTGTTTTTCACACGATTAATCTCGATTTTCAGGCAAAAGGTCGTCTGAAAACACCCAATCGGCAATCCCATGAATGAAATGATGAACAAGATGTTGAAACACAATTTGGCGCAAAGCGATGTCCTAAAGAACAAAAAACCGTCATTATCCAAATGTCGGCGCGCCTTGATGCTTATCCTTGTCAGCGGAGCCGCCGCCCCTGTCGCCTATGCCGACACGGCTTTGCAATGCACCTCCATTCAAGACAATGCCACCCGTTTGGCGTGTTACGACAGCATTTATTCGGCTCAACTGCCGCCGCAAGCTCCGCTGCCCGTCATTCGCGAAGAAACCGCCAAAGCGCCTGTTGATTTACCCAAAACCATCAGCACCAGTCGTGAGAAAAAAGCGGCGACAATTGTGTTTGACGAAAATAAAGAGCAATCTACCCTTTCGGAAGATAATCTCCGCACCACAGCCGATGCCTACACGCCGTTGAGCCTGATGTACGATTTGGACAAAAATGACTCGCGCGGCTTATTGAGCGTGCGCGAGCACAATCCCATGTACCTGATGCCCGCATGGTACAACAGCTCGCCCAACCTCCATCCCCACTCCCCTTCGCGCGGCACAACCAATCAGGAAAAATTCAGCGAACAGAAACACATCGAAACCAAACTGCAAGTTTCGTTCAAAAGCAAAATCGCTGAAGATTTGTTTAAAACCCGTGCAGACTTGTGGTTCGGCTACACCCAAAAATCCGATTGGCAGATTTACAACCAAGGCAGAAAATCCGCGCCGTTCCGCAATACCGATTACGAACCCGAAATTTTCCTGACCCAGCCCGTGAAGGCAGATTTACCGTTCGGCGGCAAACTGCGGATGGTCGGTGCAGGCTTCGTCCACCAATCCAACGGACAAAGCCGCCCCGAATCCCGCTCATGGAACCGCGTTTACGCGCTGGCAGGGATGGAATGGGGCAAACTGACCGTTATCCCGCGCGTGTGGATGCGGGCATTTGATCAGACCGGTGAAAACAACGACAATCCCGACATTACCGACTACATGGGTCATGGCGATTTGAGGCTGCAATACCGTCTGAACGACAAACAAAATATTTCGTCCCTGCTGCGCTACAATCCGAAAACCGGACACGGCGCGGTTGAAGCCGCCTATACTTTCCCGATTAAAGGCAAACTCAAAGGCGTCGTGCGCGGCTTTCACGGCTACGGCGAAAGCCTGATTGATTACAACCACAAACAAAACGGCATCGGTATCGGACTGATGTTCAACGACTGGGACGGAATTTAATGCCGAATCTTGTTTTCAGACGACTTTTTATACCATGTTGCACACAGGTCGTCTGAAAGCAAAACAAACCGCTCCCCATATTAAAAACTCTCGTTTCCTATCGCCCAAACGCGTATAATGCAAGGTTTGGGCGATATTTGTCGGAATAACACAGAAGATGACAGAACAAACGGCCGAAGGCGGAAAAGTTGCCAAGGCATTAAAAAAATATCTGATTACAGGCATGCTGGTGTGGCTGCCGATAGCCGTAACCATTTGGGCGGTCAGCTATATCATATCTGCCGCCGACCGGCTGATCAGTCTGCTGCCCGAGCAATGGCAGCCCCAATATTTCTGGGGATTCAATATTCCCGGCTTGGGCATTATTGCCGCCATTGTCGTCTTGTTTCTGACCGGCGTATTCGCCGCCAATGTTTTGGGGCGTCAAATCCTCGCCGCATGGGACAGCTTATTGGGACGGATTCCCGTCGTCAAATCCATCTATTCCAGCGTCAAAAAAGTATCCGAGTCCCTGCTCTCCGACAGCAGCCGCTCGTTCAGAACGCCTGTATTGGTTCCGTTCCCGCAACCCAATATTTGGACGATTGCCTTTGTTTCAGGACACATCCCCGACAAACTCAAAGGCAGCCTGCCGCACGATGACGACTATCTTTCCGTCTATGTGCCGACCACGCCCAACCCGACCGGCGGCTATTACATCATGGTGAAAAAGAGCGACGTGCGCGAACTCGATATGAGCGTGGACGAAGCATTGAAATATGTGATTTCGCTGGGTATGGTGATGCCGGATGACTTGCCGCTCAAGGCTCAAGCCGAAATACGATGTTTAGACAAATAAACTAGAGATGGCAAACACATGATGCATGGTCCTTTTGGTCTTGATTCATGGCTATTTATAGTGGATTAAATTTAAATCAGGACA
>NZ_KV794968.1:10515-16556 GCF_001808875.1 Neisseria sp. HMSC064E01 | reverse complement strand
CGTACTGGTTTAAAGTTAATCCACTATACATTGTCAGTGTTGTTTTTAATTGTTGTACTTTGGCGTTGGGAAAATCGTGACGACTGAAATTTTCAGACGAGCTGAACGCATAAACCGACATTCTGAAGTTTTATTCAATCTCAAAATATAAACATGAAATATTTATCCGCTTTACTGCTTGCCCTGTTTCTGCCTAATCTAGCTGTCTCCGCACCTGTAACCAACAGCAAAGGCGAAGAGGTATTTCTATTTGATTGGCACAAACAACCTGCTTTCAAAAAGCTTTGGCACGAACAAGTCGGTAAATATGCACCCAAAGCCCCCATGCACAATTGGGTGCGCAAAATGGCTGGTCCCATGCCGCCGCTGGAAAGTGTGAAAATCGGCGGTAAGACCTATTACTACACCAATATGTGTCAACCGCATAATTGTGCAAGCAACCGAATGCACATTCTGACCGACAAACAACATATCGTTGCTTATCATGTGGTTTATACAGAAATTGATTCTCTCGGAACAAATCCGGATCAAATCTACATTTACGGTAAGCCCACTAAGGCAGAATTAAATTTTCTGAAAGCAGAATGGCGTAAAGAACAAAACAATTAAGGTGTCTTTTTTCAGACGACCTTTTCCTTCTTTTCAAATTGAACAATATAAAAAGGTGATTTTATGCGTACCAACTATTGCGGCCTGATCAGCGAGCAATACTTAGACCAAACCGTAACCGTCAAAGGCTGGGTACACCGCCGACGCGACCACGGCGGTGTGATTTTTATCGACCTGCGCGACCGCGAAGGTATCGTCCAAGTCGTGATTGACCCCGACACGCCCGAAGCGTTTGCCACTGCCGATTCCGCCCGCAACGAATACGTTTTGAGCATTACCGGCCGCGTGCGCAACCGTCCGGAAGGCACGACCAACGACAAAATGATTTCCGGCAAAATCGAAATCCTTGCCAAAGAAATCGAAGTCTTGAACGCCGCCGCTACGCCGCCGTTCCAAATTGACGACGAAAACATCAGCGAAAACGTGCGCCTGACCAACCGCGTTATCGACCTGCGCCGTCCGGTGATGCAGCGCAACCTGCGCCTGCGTTATCAAGTCGCTATGGGCGTTCGCCGTTATCTGGACGCGCAAGGCTTCATCGATATCGAAACCCCGATGCTGACCCGCTCCACGCCTGAAGGCGCGCGCGACTATCTCGTGCCGAGCCGTGTTCATCCGGGCGAGTTTTTCGCGCTGCCGCAATCGCCGCAATTGTTTAAACAACTGTTGATGGTGGCGGGTTTCGACCGTTACTACCAAATCACCAAGTGCTTCCGCGACGAAGACCTGCGCGCCGACCGCCAGCCCGAATTCACCCAAATCGACTTGGAAACCTCGTTCTTGAACGAGGATGAAATCATGGACATCACCGAAGGCATGGCAAAACAAGTCTTCCAAGACGCGCTGGGCGTGGATTTGGGCGATTTCCCGCGTATGCCTTACGCCGAAGCTATGTTCTACTACGGCTCCGACAAACCCGATATGCGCATCAACCTGAAATTCACCGAGTTGACCGACCTGATGAAAACGGAGGAATTCAAAGTCTTCCGTGGCGCAGCCGACATGAAAGGCGGCCGCGTGGTTGCCCTGCGCGTACCGAACGGCGCGAAATTCAGCCGCAAAGAAATCGACGAATACACCAAATTTGTCGGCATCTACGGCGCGAAAGGTTTGGCGTACATCAAAGTGAACGATGTCAGCAACCTTTCCAACGGCGAAGACAGCGGCCTGCAATCTCCAATCGTGAAATTCCTGTCTGAAAACGCCCTGAAAGAAATTATCGAACGTACCGGCGCGCAAAACGGCGACATCATCTTCTTCGGCGCAGACAAAGCCAAAGTTGTGAACGAAGCCATCGGCGCGCTGCGTATCAAAGTCGGTTTGGAACACGGCGCGGAAAACGGCTACTTCGTGGACGAATGGAAACCTTTGTGGGTTGTCGATTTCCCGATGTTCGAATACGACGAAGACGGCGACCGCTGGGCAGCCATGCACCATCCGTTCACCTCGCCTAAGCCAGGCCATGAAGACCTGATGGCATCCGATCCCGAAAACTGCTTGGCACGCGCCTACGATATGGTGTTGAACGGCTGGGAAATCGGCGGCGGCTCCATCCGTATCCACCGTGCCGACGTACAGGAAAAAGTGTTCGCCGCTCTGAAAATCAGCCCCGAAGAGCAACAGGAAAAATTCGGCTTCCTCTTGGACAACCTGAAATTCGGCGCGCCTCCGCACGGCGGTTTGGCATTCGGTCTCGACCGTCTGGTGACGCTGATGACCGGCGCCGAATCCATCCGCGACGTGATTGCCTTCCCGAAAACCCAACGCGCCCAATGTCTGCTGACCAACGCGCCGAATGCGGTGGACGACAAACAGCTGCGCGAATTGAGCTTGCGCCTGCGTCAAAAAGCGACTGAAAATAAAGAAGCGTAATTTTTAAAAGCAGGTGGGCAACACCTGACAGTCAAAAGGTCGTCTGAAACTTATTACACGGGTTTCAGACGACCTTTTTTATATAGTGGATTGAATTTAATCCACTATAACAGATGTGACAAATGTCAGGAGGCGGGCATTTTCTATTTTAATCCTTCGGCATTCATCACATAATGGGTAAATCCGTCTATTAACTTTAGCCTACTTGAGTAATATCAGCTTATCTTCATAATCCCACGGTAATTTTTTTACATTTCCTTTTTGTCATGCTATTCTCGCCTCCCCTGTATGTATCAGCTTGTTTAATCAAGAAGTTTATTGTTGCAGGCATACAGGTAATATCTTAATTAATTATTGATAAGAGTATAGCTATGAAAAAAATAACTTCCTCCATTCTAACAACCTGTTTTGCAGCGACGGCGGTTATCTCAGCGCATTCCGCGTTTGCATATGACGCTTCCCGCCCTACCTCCGCACCTACACGCAGTACTTTGGACAACCGCAACTTCCCATATTCCATGCCGATTAATCCTAACGCAGCGCGTGACGGCAAACCTTATCTGACAGCACAAGGCGACGTGATGACGCTGTCGGGCGCTACTCTGCCTCCTGCACTTCCTAGTAAACCGACTGCGCCTCCTCTATCTAACCCTGTCGTCAACAATGGCAACTTCCCCCACTCCATGCCAATCGGCAACAATGTTTCGATACCGGACAGCGGCGTCATGAGCACAGCTCCCCAACCTCCTGCCCGTTCTTCTATCAGCAGACCGACTGCGCCTGCGCCTACACGCGCCACAGAAAACCGTAATTTGCCGCCCTACTCTGAGCCAATCGTCGGTATTCGTACTCCAAACACACCTTACAGCGTCATGACCACAGCCGACGCACCTCCTGCCTACAATCCAAACAACGCAGTGGCAAAACCTCAATATACAGTCAAAAATTCCGTCCGCGTTGCTGATGCCGACAACCTGAAAAACAAAGAAATCCTGTTTGTTATCGACAGAATCGAAGGCAAGGGCGAGCGCGTCATCCGTGAACGCCGCATCAATCAGATCGAGCTGTTCAGCCTGAACACTGAAGACGGCAAAGGAAAAGGCTTGCTGACCGTCGGCAAAATCCCGACCGCTTCGGGCAATGTATTCTTCGGCGAATGGGCGCCTGCTTCAGAAGCCGCCGCTACTGCGCATGTCAAAGGCAACGCGCATCCTGCCTGGTTCTATGGCAAAAACCCAACCGGCAGCACCAAAGGCTTGGCGACTGCAACTTACAACGTAGTCGGTGTCAACGGTCATAAAGCCGGCGAACGCGATATCTATACCGGTACCGTCAAAGCCTATTTCGGTTCGGGCGACAGCGGCAGCATGACCGGCAAACTGGCGCGCCATACCGACACTCTGGACTTTGCCGGCGTGAAAATCGACAACCGCAACGGTACTTTCGCCTCTGATGCCGCCCGCAACCGCGAAGGCATCAAAGGTCAGTTCTACGGTCAAAATGCCGCCGCATTGGCGGGTATTGCGACCCGTGGTACGGAAAACCGCGCCGACGACATCTCCTTCGGCGGTATAAAACAATAAACCGTCGATAGAACAACGGGGAAGGCGCGGATTGCCGTGCTTTCCCCGTTTTATGGCAAGCTGCGGACGGATTTCCGCGGCTTCCGTTTTCAGACGACCTTTTGTGCTTCTCATTACCTCAAGGGTCGTCTGAAAACAGAAACAGATTACAAACAAAGCGATATTCAAAATCGCATCTTTTCAGACGACCGCTCCGCTTCACCGCAAACCCGCCTCGTCCGAAATTTACCCACCACACACCAACCCGAAAGAAAACGAATGAACAAATCCTGCCTCCTCCTGCTCGCCCTACTGCCCCTGTCCGCCCACGCTGACAGCGACGACCTGCGCCGCCTGTCTGAAGAAAACGGGCGCGTGCAGCAGCAATATCGGGAAAGCGGCTGGCTGGACGGCGGCACACCCGCAGGCGATATCGAAAACGACGACGCATACATCCGCATCGGTGGTCAAATTTACACCGTAGGCAACAATACCGAAGAGCTGGAAAGCGCGATTTATCATGCCATTAACGAACGCCAATGGAAAAAGGCAGAACGCTTCGCTACACGCTACGCCGCCCTGCCCGACCATAATCCCGCCCTGCCCAAATTGGTGCTCGGTTTGAAACAACGCGCCGAAGGACGCCTCGCCGAAGCCTTACGAAACCTGCAATCGGCAGAAGCACTCGACCCCGCCAACCCGCGCATCCTGCTCGAAACCGCGCGCCTTTATACCGAAGACAACCAAAACCGCGAAGCCCGAAGCGCATTCGCCCGCGCCCAAGCCGCCGACATTCCCGAAGAAACCCGCGCCCTGATCGGACAATACCTCGGCGAAATCGACAAACGCAGCCGCTGGCACGGACAAATTGGCATCGCTTACGGCTACAACAGCAACATCAACCAATCCGACGGCTCCGTCCGCTGCATCCTGCCGCTTGACGGCCAATGCCTCGCCTACCAAAACCTGCCCGACCCCATCCGTTCCCCCGTATGGAATTACAGCCTGAGCGCAGGCAAAATCACCCCCATTAAAGGACACCACAGCCTCAAAACCAACCTCCTCGCCTACGGCACGCACTACCGCCGCAAAGACACAGACGCCGCCCTGTCCGACTACGGCAGCCAAACAGGCACACTGTCCGCCGGTTACGAATACGCCGACGCACAAAGCCGCCTCTCGCTGATGCCCGTTTACGAACACGAACGGCGCAACCGCCACGCCTACTACAACGCCTACGGCGCCGAAGCCTCGTGGACACATACCTTCAACCCCAAATGGCAGGTCAACGCCGACTGGTCGGGCAAACGCTACCGCCACAGCGGCACCGCGAAAACCTACGCCGCCGACTACACCGAATACCGCACAGGCTTAGGCGCAGAATACGCCCTGACCCCGAAAACCGGCGTGTTCGCAGGCTCCGACTACACCCGCCGCACATACAACGGCGGCACATCCGACCACCGCGAATACACCCTCCGCACAGGCTTATACACCCTGTTTGACAACGGCACCTACCTCAACGCCCTCGTCATGAAACGGCGCAACCTCTACGACCGCGCAGGCATCGCCGCAGACGGACAAAGACGCAGCGACCGCCAAACCGTCTGGCTCGCCGCCGCAGGCTTCAGACAATGGCACATCGGCGGCTTCTACCCCGAACTGCGCTTCAAACACACCACCGTCAAAAGCAATTCCGTGTTCTACCGCTACCGCCAAAACGAAATCATGCTGGGCGTGAAGAAACAGTTTTAAAACGCTTTTGCCGAATGAACGAAAACATGAACAAGGTCGTCTGAAAATAAGAGTTTTAGATTTCAGACGACCTCGTTTAATAGGTTCAAATGGTAGCCAACACCCTACCTGCCACAATCTTCATCCACTCCTTTCTCCTCCCCTGCAATCTCCCCTTCTCCCGTCTGGCGAGAGAGGGCTGGGGAGAGGGTGGCTCTACAGGCTGCTCGAATTTGATTTTTCCCAAACAAAAAAGCCACCCCC
>NZ_KV794968.1:9991-10415 GCF_001808875.1 Neisseria sp. HMSC064E01 | reverse complement strand
ATCCTAGCCTTCCCCCGCCGGACGGGGGAAGGAACAAGGTTGCTGTTGCGGCGAAAAGTCGTCTGAAACCAAAATCTTGTTTTCAGACGACCTTTTTAACCGGCTCTAACCAGTAAACACCTTACCTACTGCTGCAACCTGCCCCCTCTCCCGTCGGCGGGAGAGGGTTGGGGAGAGGACGGCTCTATGGTCTGCACGAATTTGATTTCTCCAAGTTACAAAGCCACCCCCATCCTAACCTTCCCCCGCCGGATGGGGGAAGGAACAGTGTTACTGATGTGGCGAAAGGTCGTCTGAAAACAAGATTTTGTTTTCAGACGACCTTTTTAATCGGTTCTAAACAGTAAATACCTTACCTACTGCCATTCTCCCCAATATTACCTTACCATCTGCTGCAACCTGCCCCCTCTCCCGTCTGGCGGGA
>NZ_KV794968.1:0-9891 GCF_001808875.1 Neisseria sp. HMSC064E01 | reverse complement strand
GGCGGGAGAGGGCTGGGGAGAGGGTGGCTCTATGGGCTGCACGAATTTATTTTCTCCTCAGAAACACAAAGCCACCCCCATCCTAACCTTCCCCCACTAGATGGGGGAAGGAACAGGATTGCTGATACGGTAAAAGGTCGTCTGAAAATTGGGATTTATGAATTTCAGACGACCTCATTCATCATCAGACCACACCAAACGCCGCAGTCGTCATTCCCACGAAAGAAGAGGTCGTCTGAAACCCATCTTTCAGACGACCTCTTCTCTTTCAAAAACGCTCTGCCCTAACCCCTAGCCTGCTTCTTGCAAAAAGCCTGCCAATGCGGCGGTGTCGAGGGCGATCATCAGTTCTTCGTTGGTCGGCACGACCAAAACAGCGGGGTTGGAACCTGTCGGGCTGATGATGCCTGAGTTGCCGTAGCGTTTTTCCATATTGGCTTTGGTGTCGATGTGCAGACCCAAATAGTCGAGGTAGGCGACGGTTTTGGCGCGGATGTTGCGTGAGTTTTCACCAATGCCGCCGGTGAAGACGAGGGCGTCTATGCCGCCGCAGGCGACCGACATCGAGGCGATGTATTTGGCGAGGCGGTAGGTCATGACTTCGAGGGCGAGGCGTGCGCCTTCGTGACCTTCGTCGGCGGCGATTTCGAGGGTGCGGCAGTCGTTGGAGAGTTCGGAGATGCCGAGCAATCCTGATTTTTTGTTCAGCATTTCATCGACTTGTTCGATGTTCATGCCGGCGTGGGCGGTCAGGTAGCTGTAAACGCCGGGGTCGATGTCGCCGCAGCGTGTGCCCATGACGAGACCTTCGATGGGGGTGAAGCCCATGCTGGTATCGACGGATTTGCCGTTTCGGATGGCGGTGATGGACGCGCCGTTGCCGAGGTGGGCGACGATCATGCGCAAATCTTCCAGCGGTTTGCCCAAAATCCGCGCGGCTTCGGGGGCGACGTAGCGCATACTGGTGCCGTGGAAACCGTAGCGGCGGAAGGCGTATTTTTTGCGCAATTCGCGCGGCACGGCGTAGGTGTAGGCGCGTTCGGGCATGGTTTGGTGGAACGAGGTGTCCATCACGCCGACGTTGGGCAGGCCGGGGAAGTGTTCCTGCGCGGCGAGGATGCCGCTGATGTTGGCGGGGTTGTGCAGCGGGGCGAGCGGGATGCAGGCTTTCAGTTCGTCAAGGACGTCTTGGTCGATGAGGACGGACTCGTGATATTTTTCGCCGCCGTGGGCGATGCGGTGGCCGATGGCTTTGATGCGGTCGTGCAGGCCGTGTTTTTCCAGTTCGTTCAACAGCATACCCACCGCGCCGGCGTGGCAGTTGCGGCCGGTCAGGGGAACTTGGCGTTTGTTGCCGTCTTTGCTGAAGGTGATGACGGCTTCGGGCGTGGTCAGGCGTTCGCCGAGGCAGCTTAGGACGACGCTGCCGCTTTTGCGGTCGATAACGGCGCCTTTGAGCGAGGAACTGCCGCAGTTCAGGACGAGGATGAGTTGGTCGGACATGATGATTCTCCTTGTAGTTTGTGGTTGTTTTTTTGGTGTGGGGTAGTCTGAAAAAGGATGGGCGTCGGGCGGGGTGCGTTTCAGACGACCTCTTTGGGCAAAGTGTATGCCGCATTTTCTATCGTCATTCCCGCGCAGGCGGGAATCCATATTTGCTAACAAGCAAGCTCTGATAAAAATCAGGAAACAGAATATCGACCGTGGATTCCCGCCTGCGCGGGAATGACGGCGGTTAGGCTATTCGGCTTTATTGCAATCCTTTATCAAATGTCGTCTGAAACAGTGGACAGTGATGTCCGTCCTACATGATTTCAAAAACAATCATCGGGAACGCGCACCCACCCTTCCATAATCACGCGCGCGCTGCGGCTCATGACGGCTTTTTTCACTGCCCAAATACCGTCCGAACACTCTGCCGACGCGCCGACGCGCAATGTGCCGGAAGGATGGCCGAAGCGCACTTCGTTGCGCATTCCGCCGCCTGCGGCGAGGTTGACCAGCGTACCGGGAACGGCGGCGGCGGCGGCGATGGCGACCGAGGCTGTGCCCATCATGGCGTGGTGCAGTTTGCCCATGCTCAGGGCGCGTACCAGCAAATCGATGTCGGCGGCGTTCACGGTTTTGCCGCTGGAGGCGGTGTAATCGGTGGCGGGGGCGACGAAGGCGACTTTCGGCGTGTGCGCGCGGGCGGAGGCTTCGGACACATCGTTAATCAGGCCCATTTTCAGCGCACCGTAAGTGCGGATTTTCTCGAATTTTTCCAGCGCGGCGGCATCGTTGTTGATGTCGTCCTGCAACTCTTTGCCCGTGTAGCCCAAGTCGGCGGCGTTCAGGAAAACGGTCGGAATGCCCGCGTTGATGAGCGTGGCTTTCAGACGGCCTATGTCCGGAACGTCCAGCTCGTCCACCAGATTGCCGGTCGGAAACATGCTGCCTTCGCCGTCGGCGGGGTCGAGAAATTCGATTTGCACTTCGGCGGCGGGAAAGGTAACACCGTCCAGCTCGAAATCGCCCGTTTCCAAGACTTCGCCGTTTTGCATCGGAACATGGGCGATGATGGTTTTGCCGATATTTTTCTGCCAGATTTTCACCGTGCAGATGCCGTCTGAAGGGATTTTGCCTTTATCGACCAAGCCCTGCCCGATGGCGAACGCGCCCACGGCGGCGGTGAGGTTGCCGCAGTTGCCGCTCCAATCAACGAAAGGCTTGTCGATGGAAACTTGCCCGAAAAGGTAATCGACGTCGTGGTCGGCACGTTCGGACTTGTCCAAAATCACCGCCTTGCTGGTGGACGAACTGGCGTTGCCCAAACCGTCTATCTGCTTGCCGTAGGGATCGGGGCTGCCGAGTACGCGCAACAGGATTTTGTCGCGCGCGCTGCCCGCTTCCCGCGCCGCCTCGGGCAGGTCGGATCGTTTGAAAAACACGCCTTTTGATGTGCCGCCGCGGTAGTAAACGGCGGGGATTTTGATTTGCGGCATTTTTGGATTCTCCTTATGTAGCGTGGGCTCTGCCCACGATTTTTTTTACCGTATCAATTTAGCCTTTATTTCGTGGGCAAAGCCCACGCTGCGCCCACTTTCCAGAAGTACATTAGGCTACCACTCCGACCAAAGCCGTTTGATTCCGCAAAGTGTCGGGGTTCACCCCAATCTACGGCTGCTGTGTTGTGATACGGCAGATTATTAAACCCCGTCATTCCCGCGCAGGCGGGAATCCAGACTTATCCGCACAGAAACTCATCGGATAAAAAGGTTTCCTCAATTCCACGTTCTGGATTCCCGCCTGCGCGGGAATGACGATTTACAATAGATGCCTGCCATATCGGGAATTACGTGAATGAGCAAAATGTTGAACCCGACCCACGCTACGTCTTGCTTTTCAGACGACCTCTACGCCACGTTCCCTTCCAAAAAATCCTGTGCAAACCGTTGCAGCACGCCGCCGGCTTCGTACACCAGCACTTCTTCGGCGGTATCGAGGCGGCAGATAACGGGGACTTCGACGGTTTCACCGTTTTTGCGGTGGATGACGAGGGTCAGGTCGCCGCGCGGTTTGCGTTCGCCGACCACGTCGTAGGTTTCCGTGCCGTCCAGTTGCAGGGTGTGGCGGTTGGTGCCGGGTTTGAATTGCAGCGGCAAGACGCCCATACCGATGAGGTTGGTGCGGTGGATGCGCTCGAAACCTTCGGCGGCGATGGCTTCCACGCCCGCCAGCCGCACGCCTTTCGCCGCCCAGTCGCGGCTGGAACCTTGTCCGTAGTCCGCGCCGGCGATGATGATGAGCGGCTGTTTGCGGTTCATATAGGTTTCGATGGCTTCCCACATGCGCATGGTTTCGCCTTCGGGTTCGACGCGGGCGAACGAGCCTTGGCGCACGCTGCCGTCTTCGTTTTTCACCATTTCGTTAAACAATTTGGGATTGGCGAAGGTAGCGCGTTGGGCGGTGAGGTGGTCGCCGCGGTGGGTGGCGTAGGAATTGAAGTCTTCTTCGGGCAAACCCATTTTCGCCAGATATTCGCCCGCCGCACTCGCCGCCAGAATCGCGTTGGAAGGCGAAATGTGGTCGGTGGTGATGTTGTCGGGCAGAATCGCCAAGGGGCGCATTCCCGTCAGGCTGCGTTCGCCCGCCAGCGCGCCTTCCCAATAGGGCGGACGGCGGATGTAGGTGGACATCGGGCGCCAGTTGTACAGCGGACTCGGGGCTTTCTGCGCTTTGCCGGTGTCGAACATCGGTACATACACGTCGCGGAACTGCTGCGGTTTCACATATTCGGCGACGACGGCATCGATTTCTTCGTCGGTCGGCCAGATGTCTTTCAGGCGGATTTCCTTGCCGTCGTCTGAAACGCCGAGTACGTCGTTTTCAATATCGAAACGGATGCTGCCTGCGACGGCGTAGGCCACCACCAGCGGGGGCGAAGCGAGGAAAGCCTGTTTCGCATACGGGTGGATGCGGCCGTCGAAGTTGCGGTTGCCCGACAGTACGGCGGTGACGTACAAATCGCGGTCTATGATTTCCTGCTGGATTTTCGGGTCGAGCGCGCCGCTCATGCCGTTGCAGGTGGTGCAGGCGAAGGCGACGATGCCGAAGCCGAGTTTTTCCATTTCAGGCAGCAGGCCTGCTTCTTTCAAATAGATTTCCGCCACTTTCGAGCCGGGGGCGAACGAGGTTTTAACCCACGGTTTGCGTTTCAGCCCGAAGCGGTTGGCATTGCGCGCCAAGAGCGCAGCGGCAACGACGTTGCGCGGGTTGGAAGTGTTGGTGCAACTGGTAATCGCGGCGATGATGACCGCGCCGTCGGGCATGAGGCCGTCTGAAGGCTCTTCGTAAGGCTTCGCCAGCCCTTTCGCCGCCAAATCGGCGGTGGCAAAACGCGCGTGCGGGTTGCTCGGGCCTGCCATATTGCGCGTTACGCTGCTCAAATCAAACTTCAACACGCGCGGATAAACGGCGGTTTCTAAGGCATCTGCCCACAGCCCTGCGGTTTTGGCGTAGGTTTCCACCAATTTCACCTGCGAATCGTCGCGTCCGGTCAGTTTCAAATAATCAATGGTTTGCTCGTCGATGGCGAACATGGCGGCAGTCGCGCCGAACTCCGGCGTCATGTTGGAAATGGTCGCACGGTCGCCGATGGACAGGCTTCTCGCGCCCTCGCCGAAAAATTCGACAAACGCCCCGACCACGCGTTCTTTACGCAAGAATTCAGTCAGCGCCAACACAATATCCGTCGCCGTAATGCCCGCCTGCCGTTTGCCCGTCAACTCCACGCCGACAATATCGGGCAGGCGCATCATGGACGCGCGCCCCAGCATCACGGTTTCCGCTTCCAAACCGCCCACGCCCACGGAAATCACGCCCAGCGCATCAACGTGCGGCGTGTGCGAGTCGGTGCCGACGCAGGTGTCGGGAAACGCCACGCCGTTTTTGACTTGGACGACGGGCGACATTTTTTCCAAATTGATTTGGTGCATGATGCCGTTGCCCGCCGGAATCACGTCCACATTTTCAAAAGCGGTTTTAGTCCAGTTGATAAAGTGGAAACGGTCTTCGTTGCGCCGGTCTTCGATTTCACGGTTTTTGCGGAACGCATCGGGGTCGTAGCCGCCGCATTCCACCGCCAGCGAGTGGTCGACGATAAGCTGCGTCTGCACCACAGGATTCACTTTAGACGGATCGCCGCCCTTCTCTGCAATCGCATCGCGCAAGCCCGCCAAATCCACCAGCGCGGTCTGCCCCAAAATATCATGGCACACCACCCGCGCGGGATACCACGGAAAATCGATTTCCTGCTTGCCTTCTATCAGCTGGCCCAGCCAGCTTTGCAGCGTCGGCAAATCGACTTTGTCCGCGCGGTTGACTAAGTTCTCCGCCAAAATACGGCTCGTGTAAGGCAGCTTGTCGTAAGAGCCGGCTTGAATGTCCTCACACGCCGCACGCGCGTCGTAGTATTCCAAATCCGTACCGGGCAGCGGTTTGCGGTAACGTTGGTTGGCAGCCATGTTCAGTTCTCCTGTGGATCTATTTTTCTTGTGGTTTGGGGTTTCAGACGACGTTTGTTGAAGGGGTCGTCTGAAACTTAAATATTTGGTTTGTAATGGGTAACAACGATATTGCACGTCGTCTGAAATCCGTTCGGCTCGCAGTTTTGGCGGAACCGTGAAAAAAGTTGCCGCGCTGCCTCCGTCATTCCCGCCGCGGCCTGTCCTCGCTTAGGCGGGGGCGGGAATGACGGCAGACGTTGCGGCTGTTTTTTCAGACGACCTTCTCTCTCGCATATTTCAACAGGTCGTCTGAAAAGCGAAACCGTAGGCGGGATTCAGTTTTCCGCGGGCAAAGCCCACGCCACACGTCGTCTGAAATCCGATTGGCGGTCTCCAAACCCTACGGTTGTTGTCCGTCTCAGCGTTCTTCAATCTCCACAAACGCCAAGTCTTCAGGGCCGGTGTAGTTTGCGCTCGGACGGATGATTTTGCCGTCTTTGCGCTGTTCGAGGACGTGTGCCGCCCAGCCGGTGGAGCGCGAAATCACGAAGAGCGGCGTGAACATGGCGGTCGGTACGCCGAGTTTTTGGTAGGACACGGCGGAGAACCAGTCCAAGTTCGGGAACATTTTTTTCTCTTCCCACATCACGCTTTCCAAGCGTTCGGCGATGTCGAACAGGCGCATGTCGCCCGCTTCCTGACTCAAACCGCGCGCCACTTCTTTAATCACGACGTTGCGCGGGTCGGAAATGGTGTAAACCGGATGGCCGAACCCGATAACGATTTCTTTGCGGGCGATGCGTTCACGGATGTCGGCTTCGGCTTCGTCGGCGTTGCGGTAACGTTTTTGGATGTCGTAAGCGACTTCGTTCGCGCCGCCGTGTTTCGGACCTTTGAGCGCGCCGATGGCGCCGGTGATGCAGGAATACATGTCCGAACCGGTACCGGCAATCACGCGGGCGGTGAAGGTGGAGGCGTTGAACTCGTGTTCCGCATACAGAATCAGCGAAACGTGCATGGCTTTAATCTGCGATTCTGTCGGGCGTTTGCCGTGCAACAGGTGCAGGAAGTGGCCGCCGATGGTGTCTTCTTTGCTTTCGACGTCGATGCGTTTGCCGTTGTGCGAATATTGATACCAGTAGAGCAGGATGCTGCCGAGGCTGGCGATGAGTTTGTCCGCAATGTCGCGCGCTTCGCTGTCGGGGTGGCTTTCGCGTTCGGGATGAACGCAGCCGAGCATGGACACGCCGGTACGCATGACGTCCATCGGATGCGTGTGCGCAGGCAGGCTTTCCAACACTTTAATCACGCGGATAGGCAGGCCGCGCATGGATTTGAGCTTGGCTTTGTAGGCGGCGAGTTCGAATTTGTTGGGCAGGTGGCCGTGAATCAACAGGTAGGCGACTTCTTCAAACTCGCATTTCTGCGCCAAATCAAGGATGTCGTAACCGCGGTAGCTCAAATCGTTGCCGGTGCGGCCGACGGTACACAGCGCGGTATTGCCCGCCGCCACGCCGGAGAGGGCAACGGATTTTTTCGGTTTGAAGGTCGGGGTTTCGGGGGTTGCAGTCATGGTATTTCTCCTTTGTGTTTTTATGGGTTTTGGGTTTTCAGACGACCTATTCAAGGTTGAGGGTCGTCTGAAAACGGTTTTTTACTTCTGAAACAATTTATCCAGCTTCTGCTCGAAGTCGTGATAATTCAAATGCTCGTAAAGCTCGGCGCGGGTCTGCATGGTATCGACAACCGCCGCCTGCGTGCCGTCGCGCATAATCGCCTCATAAACATTCAGCGCGGCCTTGCTCGCGGCGCGGAACGACGAGAGCGGATACAGCACCAGCGACACACCGTTGTCCGCCAGCTCGCGCTGCGTATAAAGCGGCGTCGCACCGAATTCGGTAATGTTCGCCAACACGGGCACTTTCACCGCGTCCGCAAATTGCCGGTACATCGCCAAATCCGTCATCGCTTCGGGGAAAATCATGTCCGCGCCCGCTTCCACGCAAGCCTGCGCCCGCTCGATGGCGGCATCCAAACCTTCCACCGCTAGCGCGTCCGTCCGCGCCATAATCACAAAATTCTCATCCACGCGCGCATCGACGGCGGCTTTAATGCGGTCTACCATTTCATCTTTAGAAACAATGGCCTTGTTCGGACGATGACCGCAACGCTTCTGCGCCACCTGATCTTCGATATGCACCGCCGCCACACCCGCACGCTCGAAGTTGCGAATCGTGCGCGCGATATTGAACGCCCCGCCCCAGCCGACATCAATGTCCACCAGCAAAGGCGTATCCACATTGTCCGTAATCCGCCGCGCATCAATCAGCACATCTTCCATCGTGGTGATGCCCAAATCCGGAATCCCGCACGAACAGGCCGCCACGCCGCCGCCCGACAGATAAACCGCCTTAAACCCGCTCTGCGTCGCCAGCCGCGCAAAATAAGCGTTCACACAGCCGACCACGGCAAGGGGATTCGATTCCTTCACAGCTTGGCGGAAACGGGTGCCGGCAGAAAGTTGGCTCATGTTAATTCTCCTTTGTAGATTAGATTTTTTTCAGTATCGACTCAACGGCCCAGTTTCCGCGAAACCCGAAACGAACCGTTCAAATAGAAACAATGGTTTCAAAACCGTTTTCAGACGACCTTTCAAAAACCCAAACCCATCAGGTCGTCTGAAAAATCAAAATCAATAAAAACAATCAGTTAACAACTTCAATACAAACAATTCGGCTAAGGCGGAGGTATAAGGAATTTTTAATAATTTTTAAATTCGGAAAGGAAATACAGTTGGAAAGACAGAATTTTCAAAACCCAAACCGTCCGCAGAAATGCAGAAACCCCGATTCGGGCGAAGAGCCGTCAGACCGCCGCGACTGCCCAAAAGCAGACGACGACGGATGCGGCAGAGATAGAAGACGATCTATAACAAGACGGAGAAGTTTGGTACAGATTCATGATAGGGTTCCTTTGTAGTGCGATGTAGTTTTTATTGGTAAGGGCAAATTTAAAAAATAATTTTCAGGCTGTCAAACATTTTTTCCAAAATATTTTTAAAAAATTCAATCATTAATGAACAATACTTCAGAAATAAAACCCAAAACCCAGCCTAGAAATAACCTAAATCCTTATCTGACAAAGCCTGCATCGCCCACAACCAATCATAACGATTTTAAACGATACTTCTTAAAATTAAATATAATTAATTCATTTTTCAGGAATTTTTGTTTAACCGCAAAAAACAGCATCCAAACCGCCCAAACCACCCGATTTTGCACCCACGCCCTTTTCAGACGACCAAAATTTAAATAACATTATGATTTAACAATAAAAATAATCTAATTTTAAAATGTAGTCGCGTGTAGTTTTAGATATAAAAAGGTCGTATGAAATCGTAACCCTATGATTTCAGACGACCTTCACACCCAGCCGTAGCATGGGCTTCGCCCACGAAAAAACAATGCCATGATTATCGCCCAGCTCGGGAACCAAGCCATCATCCCGTGGGCAAAGCTCACGCTACAATCCGCAGTAGGCATCGAACCGCCCTACCCGCCGCCGCGTTGAATTTGCACATCAAGGAAAGTTTTGTATTTAATGGGAAAGTTTTTTGCTTATCACAGACTCACGCTCATCCACCATAAAAGTTAAAAAAGGTCGCCTGAAACCCATAAACACATGGTTTCAGACGACCTCTCCCCCCCTGCCGTAGCGTGGGCTTCGCCCACGAAAAAACAACCCTATTTATCACCTGACTTGGAAAGCAAACGGTCAATTCCGTGGGCAAAGCCCACGCTACAATCCGTGGCAGTATTACGCGCCCTACCCGCCGTCCCGCCGAATTTACCTGTCAAGGAAGTTTTTGTGGTATTCAGAGACCTTTGCAAAATTCCCCAAAATC
>NZ_KV794967.1:39015-53667 GCF_001808875.1 Neisseria sp. HMSC064E01 | reverse complement strand
TATGGCGTTTGGTCGTTTACTGGATTTTGGGGCAAATTTTCAGGCGAAGGAGAAAAGGCGAAGACGGCAAGTACGACACAAACCGCCCAAGCACAAACGCAGCCGTCAGCCGTATCGGCAAGTGAGCCTGTATCAAACGGACAGTATCCCAAAGCCGAAACAAAACCCGAAGAACCAAAGAAACCACATTTGAGCGAAGAAGACTATCAGCCCCGTATCGCAGAGCGTCCTGAAACCGCCCCGATATACGACGGCATGAATAAAGCAGTTAAAGTCATGCCGTGGCCTGCCGCCTGTATAAAAGCAGAAAACCGCTGCACATGTTACACCGACCAAGGCACGAAGATTAAAGACATCGGCAAACAAACCTGTCTGAACTACGTCAAAGACGGCTTACCGTTTAATCCATACAAAACGCAGACGGCAGAAGCTGCAAAACCGACGCAGACCGCATACACTCCCGACGCCCCGCAGGTCTTGACAATGGGCGGTGCCAGCCCGCAAAATTTGATGTATGACGGATACAACGATAAAGCCTTGACGAATCAGGGCGGGAAAATTGGATTATGAGCACATTAGATTTAATAAGGTTTATAACATCTCCTTTAGTTTGGTTTATTATTGGTTGGTATTCTAGTAGGTCTAACACTGATAGAGGGGCAAAGGCTGGCTTTATTACAGGTTTTAAAATATTTATAGGTTTTTTAGTTTTTGAATTGTCATTAATAGGAATTTATTACTTATCAGTGAATAATTAAGATACCTTTTCCCCTATCAATGAAGCCCAAAGGCGTAATTGATAGGGGAAAAGGTATCCACGGGGTGCGGGAACTCCCGCTTTTTTGAATTTCAGCAATTTTATGTCTTCCGGCGACGTCTAAAAATTCAAAAATAGTCAAAAATCAGATCAACCGGAAGCAATAAAATGCCAAAGCCAAAACCCGCAAACCGTTTTAAAAAAGACGGTTTGCGGGTTTTTGTTTATGCGCAAAACAGAAGCCCGGGCGGTTTAGGCAGCAAATCGACCAAAGTTAAAAACTGGGAAAAAGAAATGCCGAACCGTCCGACCGTCCTAAAGATTGAATATCATCATAGCCATAACAGGCTGAATAAATAAGGAAAATGCAATGAATGTAATAGGATTGGATATTTCAAAAGACACCATAGACGTAACATTGATTACGGCCAAAGGCGAAATGGACTATATAAAAATCGGAAATAGTCATGAAGGTTTTGAAAAACTGATTGGCTGGATAAAGACCAAGCGAGTTAGAAAAATCGTCATAAGCATGGAAGCAACAGGTGTTTATTATGAACAAGCTGCCGAATACTTGAGCGCGGTCTATACCGTTTATGTTATCAATCCCCTCAAAATTAAAGATTACGCAAAAAGCCAGTTCAGCCATACCAAAACAGACAAAGCAGATTCAAAGCTGATAGCCGATTATGCAAAAAGGCATTTAGATAAATTGACACCGTTTAGGCCGTCTGAAAATCCAATGTTGTATAAACTGATAAACCTGCTTCAGCAACTCAAGCAACAAAAGCATGAAAGCCAAAATAGGCTGCATACCGCAAAAGACCCGTTCATAAGGTCGACCCACGAAACAATCATTCTGCTGCTATCAAAGAAAATAGACGAAACCTCCAAAAGAATAGAAAGCACGATTAAGCAGCAAAAAAGCTTGAATACCGAATATCAGAACCTGCAAACAATACCCGCCATAGGAAAAGATACCGCTGCAATTCTGCTTAGACACCTGACGGATAAAACCTTTAGAACCGCAAACCAATTCGTATCATTCGCCGGATTAAGTCCCAAAATTGAACAATCTGGTAGCAGCGTGAATAAAAAAGGTAGATTGAGCAGATACGGACATCGACAACTAAAACGGGCATTGTTTATGCCTGCTTTAGTTGCCTATCGGATAAACGCATTTCCGCAACTGGTCAAAAACTTGGAAGCGGCCAAAAAACCGAAAATGGTCGTCATCGTTGCCATAATGCGTAAACTCGCAAAAATAGCCTACTACATCCATAAGACACAAAAGCCGTTTGACAAAGCGCGTCATCAGACGGTTTAACATAAACATACAAAACAAAACGGCTGCAAAAAACAGCCGTGTATTGTTGTACCTGACATAAATGCAATAACTAAATAATCAATAAAAACAGCAAGATATAATAATATCCTAATTTAATATTTGACATTGCAATATATCATCTTTTTCTTTGCTTAAACACTACTTCACAATATCCGACAGCGGCCAGCGCGGTTTGACGTTGAACGCGCCCGCGGGCTGCCGCTCCTGCAACCTCATTGCGCCGGCGAAGGCAATCATTGCGCCGTTGTCGGTGCAGTATTCCATGGGCGGGAAGCAGACTTTGATTTTTTCTTCCTTAGGCTTGGGTTTGCCTTTTTCAGACGGCTTTTTGACGCTCAGGCGGGAAAATTCGTCGCGCAGCTTCCAGTTCGCACCGACGCCGCCCGCGACGACCAAGGTTCTGAAGCCGGTATCCAATAAGGCTTTTTTGGCTTTGGCGGCGAGAACGTCAATCACTGCGTCCTGAAACGCGCGGCAGATGTCGTTGCGCGTTTGTTCGGGAATTTCGCCGCCGTTTTCGGCACGGACTTTTTCGACGGCGGTCAGCACGGCAGTTTTCAAACCGGAGAAGCTCATCTGCAAATCGTGCGAATGGAGCATGGGGCGCGGGAACGCAAAGGCGTCGGGGTTGCCCAGCTTCGCCAGTTCGGACAGCTTCGCGCCGCCGGGGTAGGGCAGCCCCAAGAGTTTGGCGGTTTTGTCGAATGCTTCGCCCGCCGCGTCATCGACGCTTTCGCCCATCAGCGTGTAATCGCCGATGCCGCGTACTGCCATAAACTGCGTATGCCCGCCCGAAACCAGCAGGGCGACGAACGGAAATTCGGGTTTGTCGTCCGCCAAAAGCGGGGAGAGCAAATGGCCTTCGAGATGGTGGATGGGGATGACGGGTTTGTTCAAGGCAAACGCAAGAGCGTTGGCGTAGCCCGAGCCTGCCAGAAGCGCGCCGCCCAAGCCAGGCCCTTGGGTGTAGGCGACGGCATCGATATCGTCGTAGGAAACGCCTGCTTCCTGCAAACAGCCCTGCGTCAGCGGCACGACGCGGCGGATATGGTCGCGGCTGGCAAGTTCGGGGACAACGCCGCCGTATTCAGCGTGCATCGCCATTTGGGTGTGAAGATGGTGCGCCAACAGGCCGCGTTCGGTGTCGTAAAGCGCAACGCCCGTTTCATCGCAGGATGATTCGATTCCGAGTACCAACATGGTTTGAGGTCGTCTGAAAATAAGGATGCGGTATTTTAACGGATTTCGGGCCGTGTTCGCAGTTCATTGCAGGTTTGCT
The DNA here is from genome assembly GCF_001808875.1 of Neisseria sp. HMSC064E01. Lineage (NCBI taxonomy): Bacteria > Pseudomonadati > Pseudomonadota > Betaproteobacteria > Neisseriales > Neisseriaceae > Neisseria > Neisseria sp. HMSC064E01. The sequence goes on along the minus strand of NZ_KV794967.1, from coordinate 50,283 downwards.
ATAACGAAAAGGTCGTCTGAAACCCAAAAATCAGGTTTCAGACGACCTTTTGCCAATGCTTTTATCAGAAGCGGTAATTCACGCCCAAGGCGAACTCGCGACCGCGTTCGTAGAAGGGTACGCGTCCGTTGCCGTTGGGGAAGCGTTGACTGTGTGAACGGTATTGTTTGTTGCCGATGTTGTTGACGGCGAAGTTGACGTTCAGGTTGTCTTTTTTCAGCGGCTGCCAGTTGGCGTAGATGTCGTGTACGCCGTAGCCGGCTTTCTTGCCGTGTATCGTGCCTTGTCCGCGGGCGACGTCGGTGTATTTCACGCTTTGGGCGTAGCGGCCGCGCCAGCCGATTTCGAGTTTGGGGTTTTCAAACTGGTAAGACAGGCCGGTCAGCCATTGGCGGCCCGTGTTCCAAAAGGTGAACGAGCTTTCGTGGTCTTCCGCTTGAATCGGGTTTTCGCCGTAGTACATTTCGCCGTTCAGACGCGGTTTGACGTAGGATACGCCGGCGCGCGCGGTCAGGCCGCCCCAGCGGTAGGATGCGTCAAGTTCGTAGCCGTAGGTTTTGAGCGTGCCGCCGTTGTAAATCTTGCCGCGTTCGGTGATGGAGGCGGTGTTGTTGTTGATTTTTGCCCAACGATAAACGATGAGGTCTTTGATGCGTTGGTGGAACACGCTGCCGCTGACGTTGAAGTTGTCGTTGCGCCATTTGAAGCCGAGTTCGGCGCGGCGGGCGGTTTCGGCTTTGAGCTTGCTGTCCAAATCGGCGGCGGCGCCTGCGCGTTCGTTAGCCAAGAGGGCTTCGTTCAGGCGGGGCGCGCGGCTTGCCTGATTGAGGTTTGCCAAGAGGGAGAAGTTGTCGTTGATGTCCCAAATCGCGCTGATACTGGGGTTGAGCTGACCGTGCGACGCGCTTTGTTTGCTGGCGGCGTTGTATTTGAAATGGTCGTAACGCAGGCCGGTGGTCAGGGTAACGGGGTTCAGGTTCCAAATGCCTTCCGCGTACACGCCGTATTCGGCTTTCTTCTCTTTGTCGCGGTCATACAAACCGAGAATTTTCAACCACGCGCCTTTGTCGGACGGCTCGGAGGTTTCGTGGCGGTAGTTGACGCCGTATTTCACCATGTGCCCGTCGCCGAAGGAGCTGGCGAGGTTCAGATTCGCGCCGGTCGCTTTGATTTTGCTCAACTCAAGCTTGCCGATGGGAACGCCGCCTTGCGCCGTGCCGGAAGCTTGGGCTTTCGGGGAAGGCGCGCCTTTAGGCGGCTTGGTGTCGTCGGTGTTGATTTGGAAGACGTTGGCGTCGATTTTGTCGATAAAGCCGACGTTGCGGCCACGGTATTCCAGATTGTAGGTCTGCTCTTTTTGATAAGTGCCGTCCACGCCGATGTAGCTGTCAACGTTTTGGAACTCGGCTTTGTCAGTGCGGTTGCCTTTTTGGTATTCCTGACGGTAGGTCAGGCGGATGCCGTGGTCGTCGTTGAAGTCGTAGCCGAGTTTGGCGAGGTAGCTGTGCTGTTTCAGACGACTGCCGCGGTTGACATTGCCGTTGCCGTCTTTGTAGTCGCGGTTGTTGAGGAAGTTGCCTGCAAACAGGGCATCGAAGCCGTTTTGATAGCCGTAAACTGCCGCGTTGCCGGTTGAGCCTTTATTGCTGCTCAAGCCCGCGCCGAGTTTGAAACCGAAAGGTTTGCCGTCGGTCAGCAGGTCTTTCGCGTCAACCGTCGTTACGCGGATGGTGCCGCCGACCGCGCCCAAGCCCGCGCTCGCCGCGCCTGTGCCTTTTTCGACGTTGATGCTTTTCACCAAAGCGGGGTCAAGCTGGAAGCGGCTTTGGTGGTGGAAGATTTTGGTGGATTGGCTGGTGCCGTCCACTTCCAGATTAATCTTGTCTTCGCCGACGCCGCGGATGCTGTAAAACTGCGCCACGCCGTTGCCGCCGCCGACGTCCATACCGATTTGGTCTTTCATGACTTGTTTCAAATCGGTCGAAGTTTCGCGGTCAAGCTGGTTGCGGGTAACGCGGGTCGGTACGGCAGTACCGGTAACGACAACTTCTTTCAGTTCGGCAGTCGCTTCGGGGCGAACGTTGTCTGCATGGGCAAAACCTGAAGACAGCGCCAGCACCATCATGCTGAAACGGAAGGCGGGGGAATGGGGGGATTTCATATTCTTCCTCTCGATGGGTTTTGACGGGTTACGTTAATTTGAGAGTGCGTATTCTAATATTAATTGATAATGATTTGCAAGAAATATCATTTATTAAGAGAACGTTAATCATATAGTCATAATTTCAGAGATTGGGATTTGCTGATGTGTTTTAGCCAAACTTGATGGCAGGCGGATTTCTAGAGTGCGGGCGATAGGGATAATACTTGGCGCGCCGTCGTTTGAATGGGGCGGAAAGATTGGAGGGGAGGGGAAACCTATTTTTTGAGTGAATATTTGTTGTGATGCAAATGCTTAGATAAAAAAAGGGGGATAGAAAAAGGTCGTCTGAAAACGGATTTCAGACGACCTTCTTGTTTGTTTAGTCTGCCTGGAGAAGCTGTTTGTTGAGTTCCGCTTGTATCAGCAGGCCGTGGGCGAAGTTGCGGCTGTCGGCGAGGATGAGTTTGCCGCCGTAGCGTTTGGCGATGGCGTCGGCGATGGAGAGTCCGAGTCCGGTGCCTTGTTGTTCTGTACCGAGTATGCGGTAGAAGGCGTCGGTTACGCGGCTGCGTTCGGCGGCGGGGATGCCGGGACCGTCGTCTTCCACCCAGATGGTGAGGGTGGTCGGGGTCTCGCTGAAACCTATGTCGATGCGGCCGCCTGCGGGGGTGTAGCGGATGGCGTTGTCGGTGAAGGTTTTGATGAGGGTGTAGATTTCGGTGTCGTCGGCTCGGATGCACAGGTCGTTTTCAACGGCGACGCCGATGTCTTGCTGTTTGTTAAGGGCAAGGGGCATGAGTTCTTGCAGCACGCGGCGGAACTGGGCTTGCAGGCTAATGTCGGTCAGGTTGCGTTGGGTTTCGGAGCCTTGGGCGCGGGCGTGGGTCAGGAGTTGCTCGAGCAGGTGGCGGTTGCGCTGTATGCTTTGGAGGATGAGTCCGGTCTGTTCGCGGGCTTCATCCGATTGGGGCAGCTTGGTGAGCCGTTCTGCCTGAAGGGAGAGGGCGGTCAGGGGGCTGCGCAGTTCGTGGGCGGCATCGGCGATGAAGCGTTGCTGGCGGCGGATGTTTTCGCCTGTACGTTGCAGCAGTTGGTTGATGGCGGTAACGAAGCCTTGTATTTCGCTGGGCACGCCTTCTCCGTCCAGCGGCGAGAGGTCGTCTGAACGGCGTTGTCCGAGGGAGGCGGAAAGGGTCTTAACGGGACGCATGGCGCGGTAGGTGATCCATACGGTCAGCAGGATCATGAGGGGCAGGGCGATAAGCAGCGGGAGGACGCTTTGGTAGGCGGCGGTGGCTGCGAGGTCGTCGCGGTATTCGGTTTCTTGGAGTACGGCGATTTTGCCTTGCGGGGTTTGGCGGATGTAGGCGCGGTATTCGTCGTCGTCATCATCGTCATCGTCGTCATCAACGCTGCCTTTGATGGTGTGGAATCCTTCGCCGAGTGTGTCGGACAGGGGGACGGTGTCTTCTCGTCCGAATGTTTGGATGAGGATGTGGTTTTCGCTGCCTATTTGTGTGTAGTCGGTGGTTTTGGGGTTGATGTAGGCAGCGGTTTGGCGCAACAGGTCGTCCTGAAGCTCTTCGGCTTCATGGTAGGTTTGGTAATAGGAGAACGCGCCTGCGATGATGGACAAAGGCAGGAACATCAGTATCAGGGCGATGCTGATACGGACTTGTAGGGATTGTTTGAGGGTCTGGATGAAGTGATGCATAGTGTGTTTGGCGAGGCTGTTTTAGGTTTTGTTATTAATTATGGCATGGGCGGGCGGATACGCGGATTGAGGTTTCAGACGACCTCTTTTGCGACCAGCCAGCCTACGCCGCGTACGTTTTGGATGTGTTCTTTGCCGAGCTTTTTCCGTAAGGCGTGGATGAGGAAATCGACGGCGTTGCTTTCGACCTCTTCGCCCCAGCCGTAGATTTTGTCTTCAAGGTCGCTGCGGGAAAGGATGATGCCGGGGCGCATCATCAGGGCTTGGAGGACGGCAAATTCTTTGTTGCTCAGGAGGACGGGTTTGTCTTCTCCTTTGACTTCGACTTGGTAGGTGGCGGGGTTGAGGGTAAGTGCGCCGTTGGTCAGCAGAGTTTGGCTGTGGCCGCTGTGGCGGCGCAGGACGGCGCGCATACGGGCTTGCAGCTCCGCCATGTCGAAGGGTTTGACGATGTAGTCGTCGGCGCCGCCGTCCAGTCCGTTGAGGCGGCTGTGGAGGTCGTCGCGGGCGGTTACGATGAGGACGGGGGTTTTGCTGCCTTCGTGTCGGATTTGGGTGAGAACGTCCAATCCGTCTTTGCCGGGCAGTCCGAGGTCGAGCAGCAGCAAGTCGTAGTTCTGCGCCTGAAGGGCAGTGGAAACTTGGCTGCCGTTTTTGACCCAATCGACCGCGTAGCCGCTGTCTTTGAGGTTGGCAGCTACGGCTTGGGCAATCATGTGGTCGTCTTCTGCAAGCAATACGCGCATGGTGTTCTCCTTAATTAATGGGAGGATAGCAGGGGAAAATTAGGAAGGGTTTAGCGGGAGGTCGTCTGAAAGGGGTAGCTGGTTTTCAGACGACCTTTTTGTTGTTTTTCCCGCACTTTATCGGTTTTCCTTCGGCGTGGGTTCTGCTTAATATAGTGGATTAACTTTAAATCAGGACAAGGCGACGAAGCCGCAGATAGTACATCAGGACAAGGCGACGAAGCCGCAGACAGTACAGATAGTACGGCAAGGCAACGCCGTACTGGTTTAAAGTTAATCCACTATATGTTGGACATTTTTTTCTAAAGGAATACTGCACTTGAATGGTCTGCCAATCTTGCCAAAAGGTCGTCTGAAAACCCCGATTCCGTTTTCAGACGACCTTTTGTCTTTACAGCAACACAATATCGTATTGTTCCTGCGTGTAAGCGGTTTCGACTGCCAGCGAAATCGGTTTGCCGATAAAGTCGATGAGCATCGCCAGCGATTGCGACTCTTCGTCGAGGAAGAGGTCGATGACGTTGGGCGCGGCGAGGATGCGGAAGGACTGCACGTCGTAACGGCGGGCTTCACGGACGATTTCGCGCTGGATTTCGTAACAGATGGTCTGCGGCGTTTTCAGACGACCCCTGCCTTGGCAGGACGGGCAGGGTTCGCAGAGGATTTGGCTGAGGTTTTCACGCGAACGTTTGCGCGTCAATTCGACCAAACCCAAGCTGGTGAAACCGTTGAGGGTAACGCGGGTGCGGTCGAAGGCGAGAGCTTTGGCAAGCTCTTGCAACACGGCTTCGCGATGCGCTTCCTGCGCCATGTCGATGAAGTCGATGATGATGATGCCGCCGAGGTTACGCAGTCTTAATTCGCGGGCGATGGTGTGGCAGGCTTCGAGGTTGGTGCGGAAGATGGTTTCGTCGAAATTGCGTGCGCCGACGAAGCCGCCGGTGTTCACGTCTATCGTGGTCATGGCTTCGGTGGACTCGATGATCAGGTAGCTGCCGAAGTTGAGGTTGACGCGCGGTTGCAGGGCGCGGCTGATTTCCTGCTCGACGTTGTGGGTTTCAAACAGCGGGCGTTCGCCTTTAAACAACTCTATCCTGCCCAATGCGCCATGGACGTATTGCTCGGCGAAGCGGGTCATGCGGCGGTGGTTTTCGGTTGAATCGACCAGAATTTTTTGCGTGTCGAGGCTGAACATGTCGCGCAACACGCGCAGGCTCAAAGGCAAATCCTGATAAAGCAGGGTTTCCGGCGGCTGGATTTTTGCTTGTTCTTGAATGTGTTCCCACACTTTGGTCAGGTAGTGGATGTCGGACTGAAGCTGCTCGTCGGTGGCGTTTTCGGCGTTGGTGCGGATGATGTAGCCGTGGCACGCGTCTTCGGGCAATAGATTAGTCAGGCGTTCGCGCAGGCTGTTGCGTTCGGCATCGTCTTCGATGCGCTGGGAAATACCGATGTGGTCTTCCTGCGGAAGGTGGACGAGGAAACGCCCGGCCAGCGAAATTTGAGTGGAAAGGCGCGCGCCTTTGGTGTTGATCGGGTCTTTGATGACCTGCACCAAAACCGACTGCCCTTCAAACAGCATATGCTCGATACGTTGGGTTTCGTCGGGGTTGCGGCGTTGTTCGAGAACATCGACGATGTGCAGAAACGCGGCGCGTTCCAAACCGATGTCGATGAACGCACTCTGCATGCCGGGCAACACGCGGCGCACCACGCCCAGATAAATATTGCCGACCAGACTATGGCCGCTGTTGCGCTCTATATGCAGCTCGCAGATATTGTTTTCTTCCAACACTGCCACGCGCGTTTCCTGCGGGGTGATGTTGACGAGCACGGTTTCGGGCGGACGGACGGCGTCCTTCGGGATGGGGATTCCTGAAAGCATGGTTTTAGTTCCTAATTTTTAATAAGAAAAATAGTAGATTAAATTTGAACCAGACTGATGCTGCCCAAACCTGAAAATAATCGGCTGATTGTGTTGCTGTTCTGACTCAAATTTAATCTACCACCCGCTTGCCGTCGGTTTCGTGGAAAACAAATGACAAAAGCGGTTCGGATTGCCGTTTATCATACTTTAAAAACGGCGTTTTGGCACATGGGCGGCAGGCAGCCCTCACGCCCCGAAAACAAAGATTCAGGCAAAATAGCCGATTTCAAGTATTGTAAAATAAACCATATGCCCATATAGTGAACCCCATTAGAACTCTGAAAACAATCATGCAAACCGTTACGATGTACACAGGCGCGTTCTGCCCCTACTGCACCATGGCTAAAAAGCTGCTGCATTCGCTGGGCGTCGCCGAAATCAACGAAATCCGCGTCGACCGCAGCCCCGAAGCCTTTGCTGAAATGCAGCAGCTTTCAGGGCAGCGCAGCATACCGCAAATTTTCATCGGCGATACCCACGTCGGCGGTTTTACCGATTTGTACGGCCTGCACCGCGAAGGCAGGCTGGATTCTTTATTAAACCCGTAACTTTAAACCCAACTAGGAAAACAAAATGAGCGAAGAATTGCAACCCGTATTCAGCATCGAACGCCTGTTCGTCAAAGACCTGTCTTTGGAAGTGCCCAACGCCCCCCAAATCTTCTTGGAACAAGGCGAGCCTGAAGTCGATATGCGCGTTTCCACCAACAGCGAGAAGCTGGAAGACGGCTACTACAACGTTGACGTAACCGTTACTGTAACCGCCAAACTCAACGCCGAACGCACTATGTTCCTCAACGAAGTGACTCAAAGCGGCATCTTCCGTCTGGAAAACATCCCTGAAGAAGACGTTCAATTGCTCTTAGGCGTAGCCTGCCCGAACATCCTCTTCCCTTACGCACGCGAAGCCATTTCCACCAGCGTAACCCGCGCCGGCTTCCCGCCCGTACTGCTCGCTCCGATCAACTTCGAAGCCATGTACCAGCAACAACAAGAAGGCAACGCATAATCCGCATTCCCCGTTTGTTCAAAGGTCGTCTGAAAAATGTTTCAGACGACTTTTTTTATATGGCGGATGCTAATAACAAGATGCTCAGATTATCCGTTGTTTACGCTTGAGAAGAGGGGAGATGGAGGATGGGGATTTTCTGGTTTTGTTCGCTATAAACCTTTATTGACCCGATAAAGCGAATGAACAAAAAAAGGAGGCAATCCCCCACAGGATTGCCCCAATACCTCAAATCAGAGATTTACGCTTCACAAACAATACAGGCTTTCGCCTGCGGCTTTACCTGCACGGCTCAACTCCGTGCGGGTAAACTTTTGTTCCGAGGGAGTGAGTCTCAGAACATCCACTTGCAAGCTGAAGGGCTTGCAGTAGGAAACTGGAGTATCAAATCTGTCAGTACGTCTGTAATTTGATGTAACGAAATTTACGCGAAATTTTTGGGTTTGCCAAGAGGTTTATATTATTTTTTTATGTAAAATATATATTTATAATATTTCAATATTTATTTAAATTTTAAAATATAATTCTGATTGGTTAAATTTTTAATGAATATAAAATAAATATTTTCGAAAATTTGAAATTATATTCTTTATGGGTTAGTCTGTATAATTAATTCTTTTAAAATGTTATTTTATAACACTTTGATTTTAAATAAAATTAAATTTAATATGTTAATCAAAATTTTGCATCATATTTATGTTTTACGGGAAATGACGCGATTTTTTCGTATGTTGAACGTCTAATAAACCTGAATATCCAGTTTAACCAAAGAGTTAATGTGAAAAATTCTCAATTAAAAATTTGTTACTATCGTTGCTAATTTTCGATTTAATAGAAATAATAAAAGCCCGTATATGACGGGCTTTGTTTTTTGATGTAACTGTATGTAATTCAATAAAATCCCTGTTCGCCTTCGGGGCGGGTTTTGAAGCGTTTGTGCAGCCAGAAATACTGTTCGGGATTTTCCCTTGCCCGTGCTTCGATAAAATCGTTCATGCGTTGGGTATCGGCTACAACGTCGTCTGAAGGGAAGTTTTCCCATGCAGGATAAAAGCGCAGCGTAACGGTGTTGTCGGCATTGCGCGTGGGGATGGCGGGGATGACTTTGGCTTTGGTCATGCCGGCGATGCGGCTCAAGCCTGAAATTGTGGCGGTGGGAATGCCGAAGAAGTTGACGAAGATGGAGTCGTTGCGGCCGAAATCCTGGTCGGGCAGGTAAAGGAAGGGGGCGTCGCTTTTGCGCAGTTGCTTGATAATCGCGCGCAGGCCTTCGGTGCGGCCGATGAGGAAGACGTTGTTGTAGCGGTGGCGGCCTTTGAGGATTTGTTCGTCTAACGCTTTGTTTTTTTGGTGCGAATACATGCTGGTCAGCGGCACGTCCTGATTAAGGGTGTAAACCGCCATTTCAAATGCGGTGAAATGCGGATAAAGCAGGATGACTTTTTCGCCCGCCGCGAGCGCGTTATCAAGATGGTGTTTGTCTTGATAATGCACGAGTTTGCGCAGCCTGTCGGCGGGCGCGTACCAATACAGGCCGTATTCGAACATCAGCTTCGCCATGTGCTGAAAATGGCGTTTGAGCACGGCTTTTCGTTGGTCTTCGCTCCATTCGGGAAAGCATTTTTTGAGGTTGGTTTCGCCGACTTTTCGGCGCGGTTTGACGGCGTAATAGGCAAGGATGCCCACTGCGTCGGCGATTTTGTGTATGGCCTTGAAGGGCAGGAGCTGGATGAGGTAGAGGAGGAAAAAGGCGGCTTTCATGTCGTCTGTTGAGGAATGGGGCGGGAAAAAGGGAATTATAACGGAAAGGTCTGTTTTTCAGGCGGATTGAGATGGGGAAGAGGGAAGGATTGGCAGCATTTTAGAAACTGGTGTGTTCAGGAGACACAGCCTGTCCGCAAGCATGGTTTTAAATTTGCCTGCGGATGGTCGGTTTGTTATTTGAAGAAACGGCCGCAGCAGGCTTTGAATTTTTTGTGCGAACCGCAGATGCAGTCGTGTTTCATGCCGGGCAAGGGCGTGGTTGGGTCGATGAAATACCAGCGGTTGTCGATTTTGACGAAGGCGGATAGCTCGTGATGGCACGCGGTTTCTTGACCGTCTTGAAAATAGGCTTTGAATTCGACTTGGGCATGTTGTTTGCCGACATTGGCGTGTTGCATGACTTCCAAACCCTGCCAATGGGTCGTCTGACTCCATGCCAGCATATCGGCTTGATCGAGCTGGTGTTGCTGGGAAGGGACAGTCGTTTCAACAATATAGGCGATATCGTGCAAAACATAGGCGCTGTATCTGGAGCGCATCAGCTGTTCGGCGGTTTGCGGCAGGCTTTCGCGGCGGTGGAACGGGGCACAGCAGTCGTTATAAGGTTTTCCTGGTGAACAGGGGCAGGTTTGGGGAGCGGTCATTTTGGTTTGGGCTAAGTGGTGTTTGGAAAAGGTTTGCGGTTTGGTTGTCGGGACTCAACCGACTAATTTTTTACCTAAGATAACGACGTCGGCTTGTTGTTCTCCTAAGTCGCATACGCCGGGCAATCGCCCCCATTCCGTAAAGCCGAACTGGTGAAACAGGTGCAGGCTGGGGTAGTTGTGTCCGAAGATGACTGCCAATATGTTTTTAATGCCCAAGGACGGCGCGCGTTCGAGCACATTTTGCAGAAGGATTTTGCCCACGCCGATACCGCGCGCGTCATGGCGGACATAGAGGCTGATTTCTGCGCTGATGTGATAGGCATGGCGCGGGTAGTAGTCGCTGAGGCTGCACCAAGCTAAAACCGTGCCTTCGTGATTTTTCAATACATACAGAGGCCGCTTGCCGCCGTGTGCGTCGAACCAAGATTCGCGTTCGGCAACGCTGACGGGCATCAGGTCGGCGGTGGATTGGCGGGCGGCTATGGTGCTGTTGTAAATCTCGACAATGTCGGGCAGATCGGTTTTGGCGGCTTCGGTGATGGTGTATTGCATTCAGACGACCTTAACAGACTATTGAATCAGTTTGGAAACGGTTTTGAAGGCAGGGTGGCGGGCGTCGCCCAACAATTGGAACAAAATGCTTTCCACATTGGAAACGGTGGCGCGGGCTTCGCGTATTTGCGCCAGTCCGTTTTCTTTGTTTGCTGGGGAGCGGGATGTCGTACATTCAAAGGGAACGTAAACATTGAAACCTTCCAAGCGCAAATCCAATACGGTTTGCAACATACAAATATGGGTTTCTGCACCGATTAAGATGATGTTTTGAACGGCTGCCTGCGTCAAAATCGTGTGCGTTTCGGGGGAGAGGGCGGAGAAACGGGTTTTTTCGATAAAAGGCGTAATTTCGGGCAGCAGCAGCGATACGGCGGGAACGGTTTTGCCCAAGCCTTTCGGATATTGCTCGGTTACGGCAAACGGGACGCCTAAGGCATGAAGCCCCTGTATCAGGATACGGCTGTGGTGCAGCATATCGTCTTTGTCGTGCAGGGCGGGGAGGAGGCGTTCTTGGATGTCGATAATCAGACACAGGGTGTTTTCGGAAGTCATAAATATTCCTTTCGCGCCAAGTGGAGGGTGTGTTCCATTATAGCGAAAGCCGCTGCGTCTGTAATGGCTGCGGTTTTTGCGGGCGCGTTTTCATTTGGTACAGGATGGTAAAGTCGCAGATGGCAAGGTGCGGCTTGGGTTTGAAGCGAATCTGCCGTTATAGTGGATTAACTTTAAATTAGGACAAGGCGACGAAGCCGCAGACAGTACAG
>NZ_KV794967.1:33953-38915 GCF_001808875.1 Neisseria sp. HMSC064E01 | reverse complement strand
CGTACTGGTTTAAAGTTAATCCACTATAAAAACGTGTGCGGTCGGCATGGGAAGGTCGAATCCGATTTGACATTTTTCAGACGACCCTTTGCATGAATTTTCTTTCTTCGTTCAAACCCAAACGCTTAGGACGGTAGAATTCGCCTTGCACTAACCCTTCCCGCCTGCGTGTGCAGACGGGATGTCATATAAGGAGCATTTCATAATGAAGAAAATTCTGATTTTGTCTTTACTCGCCATACCTGCGCTGGCTGCGGCGGAGGTTCAGTTTTACGGCGATTTGAAAGCCGGAGTGGAGGCTTCTAGCACCAAATACGGCAGCCACAGAATTTCCAATAACGGCGTCGCCGATATGGGCAGCTATGTCGGTATGCGCGGTTCGCATCCTATCGGCGGCAGCAATAATGTATTGTGGCAGGTCGAGCAAGATACGCCTTTGGGTAAAACCGATACCAAAGACACTTGGCGCAGCCGCAGCCAAGGCAGCGGAGAGACTTATATCGGCTTCGGTCGTTAAAAGAAATATAGTGGATTAAATTTAAACCAGTACGGCGTTGCCTCGCCTTAAGCTCAAAGAGAACGATTCTCTAAGGTGCTGAAGCACCCAAGTGAATGGTTCCGTACTATCTGGATTTTGGGGAATTTTGCAAAGGTCTCTATCTGTACTATCTGCGGCTTCGTCCGCCTTGTCCTGATTTTTGTTAATCCACTATAAGGTTCTATCCCGGTTAAGATAACAACAGGTCGTCTGAAAACGTTTCGCGTAGGTGCGGATGTTTTCAGACGACCTTTTTTGCGGATGAAAGTTTGTTGACGCTAAAGTAGGGATTAGTCGGTTTTCGCGTGGTCGATTGTGTCGAGTTTGGTGGAAACGCGGTTCCACACTTCTTCCAGAGGAATGGCTTTTAGGAGGCGTTCGGGATTGTCGGTATTGATGCTGTCGGGGTGCGGCAGCTCGGTATAATCGCCCGCCCATATCACTTCGGCATTGAGCGAATAAGGATGCCATATGCCCAGCCAAGTCGCGCCGAATAGGGCGATTTGCGGTTTGTCGAGCGCGGCGGCGATGTGCATGGGAACGGAATCGACGCCGATAAACAGTTTGGCGCGGTCTATCGCGGCGGCAAGTTCGCGCAAGGTCAGGGAGCCGGACAATACCCACACTTTGCTGCCTTCCGGCATTTTCAGACGACCTAAGATGGCTTCGATCATGTCGTGTTCAACAGGACTGGGGGAGGCAGTCAGGACGACGTTGTGTCCGTGGTTCAGCAGAAGCTGGACGAGAGCGGCGTTTTTGCCGTCTTCCCAACATTTGAACAGCCAACGCGCGCCCGGATGCAGTAAGACGTAGTCTTCGCCTTGCCAACCTTGTTCGCGCAATTTTTGTTCCATACTGTTGCGGACATCAGGAGCGATGCTCATGCGGACTTTGGCGTTTGAAAGATCTTCCGGACGGATAAGCGGCGGCAGTATGCCCAGATGAGTTTCGACGATATGTTTGGTCGTGCCCATATCGGGGTTGAGAAAGTCGTGACACCAGCGCCATGCGGCGTTGTCGCGTTTGATGCAGTTGAAGCCGACGCTGCATTTTGAGCAGAATTTGGCAATGATGGCGGCACGCCATTGGTCGGAGAGGTTGAATGCCCAATCGTATTGACGCGCTTTCAACTGACGGAAGAGGTCTTTTTCGTGTTTGAACTGTTTGCCCACGCCTTGCTTTTTCCATTGGCGGTCAATGGTGAAAATTTGAGAGATTTGGGGATTGTCGCGGATGATGTCGGCGGTTTCCTGATAAACCAGCATATCGACTTCGCACTCGGGAAAATGTTGTTTGATCGCATCGACGACCGGCGTACTGAGCAATACGTCACCATGATGGCGCAGTTTGATGACGAGGATACGTTTGGGTTGTGCAAGTGACATACGGTACTTTCAGACGACCTGGTTCAAGAATGGCTCTCAATTGTAAAACGGAACGCGAGGTTTGGAAAACTGTTTCTGTACAAACGGTTTCGAGGGTGAATGAGCGCAACCGGTTTGCTTTGATTTTCTTACAAAATATGGTTTTGGGATGGGCGGTGTATGCAAAATATTTTGATATTGCGGAAGATTGTTCCATTCTGAAAACGGCTGCGGGCTGATTGTCTGGTCGATACGGTTGTGGCTGGAACGAGACCGATTCACTATAATAGCCCAAGCCGTAGGCAGGATTGGTGTTCCAATAAGGTTTTACAGGTTTGGAAGCAAATCATAGTCCTCGGTACGTTTTCAGACGACCTATCCTTCATCTACCGCCTTACACATCCGCCATGACACCAAACGCCCCGCTCCAACACATCACCCTTATCGGCGTCGGACTGATAGGCGGCTCTTTCGTTCTGGACCTCAAACGATTGGGACGGGTGCAAACCGTGACCGGCATTGATCTCGACCGCGACAATCTCGACCGTGCGCTTGAGCGTCGGGTGATTGATAAAGCGTTTACGGAAATCAACGTCGAAAGCATCGGTCATGCCGATTTGGTGTTGATTGCCACGCCGGTTTCCACGCTGCCGACCATCTGCCAAGCCATTGCGCCGCTGCTTGCGCCCAATGCTTATGTGTCCGATGTGGGCAGCACCAAGCGGACAGCCATCGCCGCTTTCCGCCAATATCTGCCCGAGCGGATTTCACACTGTATCGCCGCGCACCCCATCGCAGGCTCCGACCGCAGCGGCGCATTGGCGGCGCAATTTGGGCTGTATCAAGATAAAAAACTGATTATCACCACACACGGACAAGAGCGTCCTGAAGGCATCGCCCTGATAAAAAGCCTTTGGCAGGCGGTTGGCGCGCAGACGTTTGAAATGAGCGCGGAAGAACATGACGCTGTGTTTGCCGCCGTTTCCCATATGCCGCATTTGACCGCTTTCGCCTATGTCCACCAAATCGCCGACCATCCGGACGGACAGGAATATTTGAAATTTGCCGCCAGCGGTTTCCGAGACTTTACCCGCATCGCCTCCAGCCATCCCGCCATTTGGACAGACATCTGCCTGGACAATAAAAACAGCCTGATCAAGCTGATTGCCGGACTGCACGACCAGCTTTCCGAGCTGGAGCGTATCCTCGAACAAGAAAACCGCGACGCGCTATACCGTTATTTTGAAGAAGCCAAGCAAACGCGCGACGAATGGTTGGGCAGCCAATAGCGGGGAATATCCGGCTTTCCTGTGCAATCGCTATTCCCAAAAACAAAAGGTCGTCTGAAAACCTATTTTCAGACGACCTTTTGTTGATTTCAGGCAGGGTTTACCAGTAGCCCAACACTTTCCACCAGATAATGCCGATGGTGCCGAAAATCAGGATTTCGACCACGCTCATGATAAAGCCGGCTTTCCACCATTCGGTCATGCTGACATAGTTCGAGCCGTAGATGACGGGGGACGAACCTGAAGCGTAGTGGGTCAGCGACATCATGATGCCGGTGGCGGACGCCATGATCAGGGCGAACAGCATTGGCGGTGCGTCCAACGCCAGACCTGCACCGTAGAACGCGCCGAACATCGCGGTAACGTGTGCCGTGCCGCTGGCGAAAACGTAGTGGGCGTAGAGATAGGCGAGTACCAACAGGGCGCAACCGGCTTCCCAGCCCAAGCCGAGATGGGAAATGCCGCCCTGCATGGATTCGGACAGCCATGCAATCAGTCCCAATTTGTTGAGGAAGTTCGCCATCATGACCAAGGCGGCAAACCAGACGATGGTGTCCCACGCGCCTTTTTCTTTCAGCGCGTCGTCCCAAGTCAGTACGCCGGTGAGCAGACACAGCGAGAGACCGAGGAAGGTGGTGGCGGTGGCATCGACTTTCACGCCGAACAGCATTTCGGGAACGCCCGCCCACAGAAGCAGCAGAATCACGAAAATGCCGAGCATGATTTTTTCGTCGCGCTTCATCGCGCCCATTTCTTTCAGTTTTTCTTTGGCAAGGGCGGTCGCGTTAGGCGTTTGTTTGATTTCGGGCGGATACAAGAAATACAGCACCAGCGGCATCAGGAACATGGCGATCAGGCCGGGTACGATCATGGCGGCGAACCATGTGCCCCAAGAGAGGTGGATTTGCGAATCGGTGGCTTTGGCAACCAATTCGACGACCAGCGGGTTGGGCGCGGTCGCGGTAATGAAGATGCAGCAGGTAATGATGTTAGCGTGGTAGTTGACCAGCGCGAGGTATTTACCGATTTTGCCTTCCGTGCCTTTTTCGGGGTCGGAATCGAAGCTCAGGGCGATGGAACGCATAATCGGATGCACGATGGCGCCGCCGCGCGCGGTGTTGCTCGGCGTTACCGGACCGATGACCAAGTCCGCCAAAGCCAAGCTGTAACCTACGCCCAGCGTGCGTTTGCCGAAAAGGGAAATCAAGAGGTAGCCGATACGCATCCCCAAGCCGGTTTTCAACAAACCGCGCGAGATGATGATGGCGATACCGATCATCCAGATTAACGAGTTGTTGAGGCTGCTCAGTGCGTCTTTGGTTGCGTCGGCGGCTTTTTCGTTGGTCACGCCGGTCAGCGCGACCAAGGTAATGCCCAAAATCGCCATTGCGCCGATGGGCATGGCTTTGCCGATGATGCCGGCGATGATGCCGACGAACAACGCCAAAAGGTGCCATGCGTCGGGCGATACGCCCTGCGGCACGGGGATGACGAACCAGATAATCAGCGTCAGCGCGAGCGCAACCGCAGCAGGAATTGGCTTTAAGCCCATGTTGAGTCTCCTAGTTTGAGGTATCGGGGAAATCCGATTTCAGACGACGTATGCCTGATTTTGGTGGGGAGAGGTCGTCTGAAACGTATTTGGGTGTGGTTGTTTTTATGTTTTTCTTTTGGGTGTTTGTGTCATGCGTATTTTTTGTTGCCATCTTTTTCAGACGACGTTTTTTTAGGTTATTGCGTTTTGCCCTCTCCCTAGCCCTCTCCCACGGGG
>NZ_KV794967.1:2866-33853 GCF_001808875.1 Neisseria sp. HMSC064E01 | reverse complement strand
CTCCCTAGCCCTCTCCCACGGGGAGAGGGAATAATGACGCTGAAAATCAACCTTTATCAGATTTTCGCAATCTGTCCCCTCTCCCCGTGGGAGAGGGCTAGGGAGAGGGTAAAACCTCAGATTTAGCAGGTTCGGTTGTGAAACCCAACAAAGAATTAAATGTTGGTTCATGTCCCAATCTACAGGTATTTTTCAGACGACCTCCTATATAGAAAAGGTCGTCTGAAACGCCGTATCGGATTAATCCTGCTCCGCCGGCAGGCCGTACTCTTCGGGGAAGGTGCGCAGCGAGCTTTGCAACACGGTAACTGCGCCGTCAATCAGGCCGCAGCGGCCGCTTCGTGGCAGCAGTTGGCACAGGCTTTGCAGGGCGCGGAGGTCGTCTGAAGTGCCGATGCCGGTATCCACGCGGTTGAGCAGGCGTGAAAGTTGGAACGTGCCGCCTTTGCATGGCGGGCATTGTCCGCATGAGTTGGACGCAAAAAATTCCACATACTCGGATACTTTACGCACCACGCTGGTTCCCTCGGAAATCACAATCATCGCGCCTGTGCCGAGGCTGGATTTGCGTTCGCGCACGGACACGAAGTCCAAAGGCACGTCCAAATCTTTTACGGTCAAGAGCGTGTTTGACGGGCCGCCGGTGAAGACGGCTTTAAACGTGCGCCCTTCGAGCATACCGCCGCCGTGATCGAAAATCAGCGATTGCAGGGTCGTGCCCATCGGCAGTTCGTACAAACCCGGATTCAATACGTCGCCTGAAAGCGAGTAGAGTTTCGTGCCTGCGGCATCGCCCAAACCCAGCGATTTGTACCATTCCGCGCCTTTGGCAAGGATTTGCGGGATGTTGGCGAAGGTTTCGGTGTTGTTGATAAGGGTCGGTTCGCCTTCTACGCCGCTTTCGGCAGGGAACGGTGGCTTGCGGCGCGGGAACGGGAAACCGCCTTCCAACCATGAAATCACGGCGGTTTCTTCGCCGCCGATGTAGCGGCCTGAAGTTTCGACCAATTTCAGGTCTAAAGGTTTGCCCAGATAGTTTTCGATGCGGATGAACAAATCGCTTTTTTTCCATTGCTCGATGGCGGGCACGATGGCGGCGACGGATTCGGTCTGGTGCGGGTTGACATACATAATCGCTTTGTTGGCGCGGCAGGCGACGGCGGCAATTAGGACGCCTTCGATAACTTGGTGCGGCGTTTTCGCCAGCAATACGCGGTCTTTGAACGTACCCGGTTCGTCTTCGTTGGCGTTACAGACGACGTATTTGTCGCCGTGTTTGCTTTGGGCGGCAACAGCCGCCTCCCATTTGCGCCAGGTCGGGAAACCTGCGCCACCCATGCCGCAGAGGTTGGCGTCTTGCAGTTTGGAAACGATGCTTTGAGGATCGGCAAGTGCCGCCAGCAGGCCTTCGCCGCCGCCAACTTTGCGCCACGCGGCCAAATCCGCGCCGACTTGGCGGGACGGGTGCAGTAAGTTTTGATTGGCTTGATTCATGATTGTTGCTCCTGCAAACCGGCGTGTTCGCGCAAATCGAATTTGCCGTAGTCGGGATATAAAACGGGGGCTTTGATATTGCTGGTCAGTCCGGCGCGGGTCATTTCGCGTTGCAGATCGTGGACGTGTCCGACACCGCCGCGCACTTTTTTCAGCGGCAGGCCGCAACCGGCGGCGGCTTTACCCGCGCGGCGGCCGAAGCTGATGATGTCCAAAAGCGCGTTGCCCATCAGGCGGTTACGGCCGTGGATGCCGCCGGTTACTTCGCCGGCGCAATAGAGGCCTTCGACGCAGGTCGCGCCGTCGCCGTTGATTTCGACGCCGCCGTTTTGGTAGTGCAGGGTCGGATGAATCATTACAGGCTCGACGGCGGGGTCGATACCGCATTTATGGGCAACGTGGCCGAGCGTAACCAAACGGTTCAATACGTCGTGGTCGTTTTCAATCAGGCGCGGGGTGTCGAGGAACACGCCGACCTGTCCGTCGCGTACTACGCCGCGGCCTTCGCGGCACTCGCGCAAAATGGCGGCGGCAACGACGTCGCGCGGCTGCAATTCGTCAACGAAACGTTCGCCCAAGCCGTTGACCAGTTTGGTCCCTGCGGAACGCACGGCTTCGGAAATCAGCGCGCCTGCCAAGTGCGGCGGATGGGCGACGCCAGTCGGATGGTATTGGAATGAATCGATGTCGCGCAGTTTCGCGCCGATACGGTACGCCATCACCAAACCGTCGGCGGTTGCGCCGTAGTGGTTGGAAGTGGCGAAACCCTGCAAATGCAGCCGTCCGCTGCCGCCGGTTGCCAATACCACGGCTTTGGCGTGAACCAATACCAAGGAGCGTTTTTCCAAATCGTACAAAATCGCGCCGACGCAGCGGCCATGTTCGTCTGACAATAATTCGATGGCGGGGTGGCGGTTGAGCTGGGTGATGTTTTCGTCAAGTTCGACCGCTTCGCGCAGTACGCGCATCATTTCGAGGCCGGTAAAGTCGCGGTAGCTCAGGATACGCGGCACGGTCGTACCGCCTGCACGCTTGCGGTTCAACATGCCGTTGCTGTCCGCGCCTTTGGCAAGGTCGAAAGTCATGCCCAAGCCAATCAGCCAGCGGATGGCGGATGGCGCGTCGGTAACCATTTGCGCCACCAATTCTTTCTTGCCTGCGTTGTGTCCGCCTTTGATGGTGTCGTCAAAATGTTGCTGCAAGCTGTCTTCCGCGCCGACTGCCGCCTGAATGCCGCCTTCTGCCATGACGGTATTGCTGTCGCCGATACGCAGCTTGTTCGCCATAATCACGCGCGCACCTGCTTCGGTTGCAGATAATGCCGCCGCCGCACCCGCACCGCCACCGCCGATAACCAGCACGTCGGTGTTCAAGTGTTCCGCGCCCGACAAATCATAGTCGTCAATCAGGGGATGACTGATCAGCAGTTTCGCCAAATCAGGATGGCAGTAATCGCCCGTGTTCGGCCCGATGGGCAGTTTGACGCGCGCATTGGCCTGATAGTCGGGGTGAAACTGGCTCAACAATTCGTTTTTTTCCGGCAAGTCGCCGCGCAGTTCCAATGAGGAAGCGCGCAGGTTGGCAAGGGCGGTTTCATAGTCTATGCCTTGGATTTCGTTCGCCATCACATTGCCTCCTCTTCAAATTCGACTTTCATTTTGCCGCTGTCGATTTCGCGCAGGCGGCGCATCAAATCCACTGGACGCAGCGTGCGCGCCGCTTTCATGCGGCGGGCGAACAGGCCTAAGTGGTTCGGACGGATGTGTTCGGGGCAGGAAAGGGTGCAGAGGTTGCACATCACGCATTGGTCGAAGGTCAGCGCAGCCGCGCCGAAATCGCCCGATACCACTTGCGCCACGCCGTTTTCCACTTCTAAACCTTTGGGGCAGGCGCGGTTGCAGCCGCCGCAATGACGGCAGTGTTGCGCTTCGGGGAAGGCTTTGGCGGTGTCATCCAGCCAGTTCCAGCCGTCGCCGACCTCGCTCACGTTGTAATATTGGATGTGCTCGGGAATGAAGTAGTCCAAGAAGCTGACCTGCATCCCTTCTTCGACTTTGGTTTCACACGCCAACGCAGTCGTTACCTCGCGCTCGCCTTCCTTGCGGATCATGCAGCGGCAGGAACCGCACACGCCTTGCCCCATGCAGCCGACGTTGGCGGTAATCGCGCTGCCAGCACGGGCATAGGCCTGAATGATTGACGAGTCGGCGGAGGCTTTGACCTCGTGGCCGTCTATGGTCAGGGTTAACAAGTTTTCACTCATGGTAGTGTCCTGTGGAATGGGATAGGGGAAATCGGATGTGTGTATTTTTATTACAAAATTTTTAGAAGTGCGGATATTTTGGGGAAATATCTTATAAATCAATGTCTGACTGTCTTTTATCAGTGTATCAGAATTTGGATTTTTTGATGATGGCGAAGTCTGAAAGACAGGATAGGGGCGGATTGTGAACAAAAAACAGTGGTTTTCAGACGACCTTTGTGTCATCTTGTTATTTTGTAAGATAAAATAAACTTATAATAAAGGAATAACTGCTAAAAACCGTTTTGAAATACGAGTAAATATCATTATTAAGTGTTTGATGTAAAAGCATATATCTATGTATTTATTAGATAAATTTGTGAATTGTAAGTAAATGAAAATGGTGTTATAAAATTTCAGAAAAATAGCTAAGTTTGACTTCTATCAAAAATCATCATGGGTAGAATGATACGGTTTTTACATTTGTGTATGGTGGAAAAAAGAAGGATGGATCGTCTGAAAAGTAATTGTTTCTTTTTAAATTCATGTTATTGGTAAGGTTCATTGCGGCGGTGAATCCAGCCTTTTCAGACGACCCTTTGGAATCTGAGTGGACAGATTAATTGTAGTTTTATTTCTGTCGGTAAATATTGCCGACAATATCCGTTATCATCATCCGAGTAGAATGATGGGTTATTAAGTTGTATAAGAATCAATCAATTATAAAAATTATATTGTCGCTCATAGCGATTGACAGCACTATTACACCGATTAAGGTCGTCTGAAAAACGACATCTATAAAAAGTGAACAAACCCTCCCTACCATGAGAAAAGGAACACAATCATGACCGTCATCAAGCAAGAAGACTTTATCCAAAGTATCTGCGATGCCTTCCAATTCATCAGCTATTACCATCCGAAAGACTACATCGACGCGCTCTATAAAGCGTGGCAGAAGGAAGAAAACCCCGCCGCCAAAGACGCGATGACGCAGATTTTGGTCAACAGCCGCATGTGTGCGGAAAACAACCGCCCCATCTGTCAAGATACCGGTATCGCAACCGTCTTCCTCAAAGTCGGCATGAACGTCCAATGGGATGCGGACATGAGCGTGGAAGAGATGGTTAACGAAGGCGTACGCCGCGCCTACACTTGGGAGGGCAACACCCTGCGCGCTTCCGTCCTCGCCGATCCGGCCGGTAAACGCCAAAACACCAAAGACAACACCCCCGCCGTCATCCATATGAGCATCGTGCAGGGCGACAAAGTTGAAGTAACCTGCGCGGCAAAAGGCGGCGGCTCTGAAAACAAATCCAAACTCGCCATGCTCAATCCTTCCGACAACATCGTCGATTGGGTATTGAAAACCATCCCGACCATGGGCGCGGGCTGGTGTCCTCCCGGCATCTTGGGCATCGGCATCGGCGGTACGCCCGAAAAAGCCGTGCTGATGGCAAAAGAATCCCTGATGAGCCACATCGACATTCAAGAGTTGCAGGAAAAAGCCGCGTCCGGCGCAGAATTGTCCACCACTGAAGCCCTGCGCCTCGAACTCTTTGAAAAAGTCAACGCGCTGGGCATCGGTGCGCAAGGTTTGGGCGGGCTGACCACCGTGTTGGACGTCAAAATCCTCGATTACCCGACCCATGCCGCTTCCAAACCGATTGCCATGATTCCAAACTGCGCAGCCACCCGCCACGTCGAGTTCGAATTGGACGGCTCAGGCCCGGTCGAACTGACTCCGCCGCGCGTTGAAGACTGGCCCGATTTGACTTACAGCCCCGACAACGGCAAACGCATCGATGTCGATAAGCTGACCAAAGAAGAAGTCGCCAGCTGGAAAACCGGCGACGTATTGCTGTTGAACGGCAAAATCCTCACCGGCCGTGATGCCGCGCACAAACGCCTCGTCGATATGCTCGACAAAGGCGAAGAGTTGCCTGTCGATTTCACCAACCGCCTGATTTACTACGTCGGCCCCGTCGATCCGGTCGGCGACGAAGTCGTCGGTCCCGCAGGTCCGACCACAGCCACCCGCATGGACAAATTCACCCGCCAAATGCTCGAACAAACCGGCCTCTTGGGCATGATCGGCAAATCCGAGCGCGGCGCAGCCACCTGCGAAGCCATCGCCGACAACAAAGCCGTGTACCTCATGGCAGTCGGCGGCGCGGCGTATCTTGTGGCAAAAGCCATCAAATCCTCCAAAGTATTGGCGTTCCCCGAATTGGGCATGGAAGCGGTTTACGAATTTGAAGTCAAAGACATGCCTGTAACCGTTGCCGTGGACAGCAAAGGCGAGTCCATCCACGCCACCGCCCCGCGCCAATGGCAGGCAAAAATCGGCATCATCCCCGTCGAGTCCTAATGTCTTGATGCCAGGTTGAAAAGGTCGTCTGAAAACTCGGAATACGGTTTTCAGACGACCTTGTAGTTTGTTTTCAAGCATTACCATCGTAAGGGTAGGGAATGGAGGGCAAAACAATATGGCGGACAAGTCTTGATAAAGAACAAGCATCGCCCCGCCCCGACTGCAGAAGCAGCCGAAATATGTTATAAATAAGCCCTTCTACCGAACTCAAATTGGAGCATACGACATGGAATTGGTATTTATCCGCCACGGACAAAGCGAATGGAACGCGAAAAACCTGTTTACAGGCTGGCGCGACGTAAAACTGAGCGAGCAGGGGCTTGCCGAAGCTACCGCCGCCGGTAAAAAACTGAAGGAAAAAGGTTACGAGTTCGATATCGCCTTCACCTCAGTCCTGACCCGCGCGATTAAAACCTGCAACATTGTTTTGGAAGAATCCGACCAACTGTTCGTGCCGCAAATCAAAAGCTGGAGGCTGAACGAACGCCACTACGGTCAGCTGCAAGGTTTGGACAAAAAACAAACCGCTGAAAAATACGGCGACGAGCAAGTCCACATCTGGCGCCGCAGCTACGATACCCTGCCGCCGTTACTCGACCCGCAAGACCCGTTCTCCGCACACAACGACCGCCGCTATGCCAACCTGCCCGCCGATGTCGTACCTGACGGCGAAAATCTGAAAGTTACTTTGGAGCGCGTACTGCCGTTCTGGGAAGACCAAATCGCCCCCGCGCTTCTGAGCGGCAAACGCGTCTTGGTCGCCGCACACGGCAACTCCCTGCGCGCCTTGGCAAAACACATCGAAGGCATTTCCGACGAAGACATCATGGGCTTGGAAATCCCAACCGGTCAGCCGCTGGTGTACAAATTGGACGACAATTTGAAAGTGGTTGAAAAATTCTATCTGTAAGCCGTTGCGGATAAGATAAAGGTCGTCTGAAAACTCGGATTTGGGTTTTCAGACGACCTTTTGATTGTGAGAAACGCTTGGAATATAAAGTTTGAAATAGGCAAAGACAAATAAACAGCCCGGTCAAAAATGACCGGGCTGTTGAATTTTTGGTCGGAGTGAAAGGATTCGAACCTTCGACCCCTTGCACCCCATGCAAGTGCGCTACCAGACTGCGCCACACTCCGACTCGATAAGTTTCGGATTATAGTTTTACTGTCCGGCTTTGGCAAGGGTGAAGCCTGATGGTTTCGGCTATCTGTTTGAAGCGGCTTTGAATTTGTTTGAAGTAAGGTCGGGTAGGGCAGACGGGATGTCTTGTTTTTCACTTGAATCCGCCATATTTTCAGACGACCCCGGGGGTAAACGGATGTGGCGGAATTTAATGGCTGCTATATAATCTCAGCTTTGATTTTTAATAAAAAACAGGGCGGATGGACAGTATTTTGCATGATTTGTTTGCGCGTCAGGCGTTTACATCGAGCTTGGTAGAGCGCAATTTCGGACAGGTTTCGGGCTGGATTGAGCTGGTCGGCGTATTGATACTGATGGCGGTAGCGTTTTGGCTGTCAAACCGCCTCAACGACCGTTATTTCTTTTCGGAACACGGCAGCTTCGCGCTATTGCGGCATATCGGCAGGCGGATTTTGTGGCCGGTGCTGATGATGATTTTCGGCGCGGCGGCTTTGTTTGTCTGTAATCTGACGGAATTTCGCGCGGTATGGCTGCATCTGCTGATTTTGGCGGCGCGCTGGATGATTTTGATTCGGGTCAGCGTGGCGGTCGTTCATGCCGCTTTGCCGCAAAACAAACTGACCGACTGGCTGGAGCGGGCGGTGTCTATGGTTTTGTGGATAGGGTTCGTGCTTTGGCTGTCGGGTTTGGACGATAAGATTTTGGAGGTACTGGACGGCATCAGTTTCTCGGTTGGTTCGGGCAGGCTCAGCCTGCTGACGATTCTGAACGGGATTTTGTGGGTCGGCCTCCTGATGATAGGCGCGTCATGGCTGGCTCGAGTTATCGGCGGACATTTGGAGAAGAGTAGCTTGGATACCAATCTGAGCATGATTTTGTCCAAAGTCGTCAAAACGGTGATGATGGTGTTGGCGGTATTGATTGCGTTGCCGCTGGTGGGGATTGATTTGACGGTATTGTCGGTGTTCGGCGGTGCGTTGGGTGTCGGTATCGGTTTCGGCCTGCAAAAAGTGGCGAGCAACTATATTTCCGGTTTTATCATTTTAGGCGACCGCTCCATCCGCATGAATGACCGCCTGACGGTCAACAACTTTACCGGTTATGTCACCAAAATCACCTCGCGTTTCGTCGTGCTGCGCAATGCCAACGGTACGGAGGCGCTGATTCCGAACGAGACGTTCGTTACCTCGATGGTGGTCAACGAATCCTACACCAGCCGCGAATTGCAGCAGGCGTTCAATATACAGGTTGCCTATCATTCCGATTTGATTAAGGCGCTGGACATCATCAAAAGCGCAGCCGCCGCGCAGCCGCGTGTTTCCAACAATCCCGCACCTTTGGCGGTAGTCACCAACTTCGGCGACAACGGTATCGATTTGCGCGCGACTTATTGGGTGAAAGACCCGGAAAACGGTTTTGCCGCGCTGCAATCGGCGATTTTTCTGGATATTTGGCGGCAGTTTAACGAACACGGCATCGAGTTCCCTTATCCGCAGCGCGAAGTCCGCATCTTGAACGAAAGTCAGGCACCGAGCAGCATCGCCATGATTAAGGCGGGAATGCAGGCGCGCAGCGATACCAAATCCGATCCTGCGATGGATTCCGGCGGAGACGATTGATGGCAAAGCCCTTGAAGTATCCCGTGTCCGCGTTGATTGTCCTGCATGATGCCGACGGCCATATCCTTTTAATCGAACGCACTTCGCCGCCAGGTTTTTGGCAGTCGGTAACCGGCAGCATTGAGCCGGACGAAACCATAGAGGAAACCGCCAAACGCGAAGTTTGGGAGGAAACCGGCATCCGCCTTGCGGACGGGCAGCTCTGCAACTGGCACGACAGCACGGTTTACGAAATCTACCACCACTGGCGGCACCGCTATCCCAAAGGCGTGTTCGAAAACCGCGAACACATCTTTTCCGCCGAAGTTCCACGTGATGCGGTGATTGTTTTGCAGCCTGACGAACACGTCGCTTACGGATGGTTCGGCATTGAAGAAGCGGCGGAAAAAGTGTTTTCTCCGTCAAACAAAAGGGCGATTTTGGCATTGGGGAAAAGGTTGGGATTGGTGGTTTGATGAATGATGGCGGAGAGATGACCGACAACCGCATTTAAAGACCGATGGACAGCCTCTTTTATATCTAATAAAATAAACGATAATTGTTATTGGTTAATTTGGTAACATCAAACCGTAAAGGTCGTCTGAACGTTCGGCTTTCTGATTGGAAGCCTTTAAATTTTCTTGTTCAAACGGCCTTTTCCATATTTTTGTTTTATATCTGCTTGGAGAATCCATGTTACGTCTGACTGCTTTAGCCGTATGCTGCGCCCTTGCTTTGGGTGCGTGTTCGCCGAAAGATTCCGCTTCAAACCAAAACGCCCAAACCGCTTCCGCAGCCCAAACCGAAGGCGCGGGTTTGACCGTCAAAACGACGCGCGGCGACGCGAAAGTGCCGCAAAATCCCGAACGTATCGCCGTTTACGATTTGGGTATGCTCGACACTTTAAACAAATTGGGCGTGAAAACCGGTCTGTCCATCGACAAAAACCTGCTGCCTTATTTGGACGAATATTTCAAAACGACAAAACCTGCCGGTACGCTGTTCGAGCCGGATTACGAGGCGCTCAACGCCTACAAGCCGCAGCTCATCATTATCGGCAGCCGCGCAGCCAAAGCGTTTGACAAGTTGAACGCCATTGCGCCAACCATCGAAATGACCGCCGATACCGCCAACCTCAAAGACAGTGCCAAAGAGCGTATCGACGCGCTGGCGCAAATCTTCGGCAAACAGGCGGAAGCCGACAAGCTGAAGGCGGAAATCGACGCATCTTTTGAAGCCGCGAAAACTGCAGCGCAAGGTAAAGGCAAAGGTTTGGTGATTCTGGTCAACGGCGGGAAACTGTCCGCCTTCGGTCCGTCTTCACGACTGGGCGGCTGGCTGCACAAAGACATTGGCGTTCCGGCCGTTGACGAAGCCATCAAAGAAGGCAGCCACGGTCAGCCCGTCAGCTTCGAATACTTGAAAGAGAAAAATCCCGACTGGCTGTTTGTCCTTGATAGGGGCGCTGCCATCGGCGAAGAAGGACAGGCGGCGAAAGACGTGTTGAACAATCCGCTGGTCGCCGAAACGACCGCATGGAAAAAAGGACAGGTGGTTTACCTCGTTCCCGAAACCTACTTGGCGGCGGGCGGCGCGCAAGAATTGCTGAACGCGTCCAAACAGGTTACCGACGCGTTTAAGGCTGCGAAATAAGTTAACAAGTTGGTTTAAACAATCAAAAGGTCGTCTGAAAACAAGCATTGCGGGTTTTCAGACGACCTTTTGATTTCCAACTTTGTTTCATATAGTGGATTAAATCAGGACAAGGCGATGAAGCCGCAGATAGTACAGATAGTACGGAACCGATTCACTTGGTGCTTTAAGCACCTTAGAGAATCGTTCTCTTTGAGCTAAGGCGAGGCAACGCCGTACTGGTTTAAAGTTAATCCACTATAATCTGCCAACAGGTTTTCAAGCCCAAAAATCGCGCGGCGGGTCGAGGACGGGTTTGACGATGCCGGTACGGACGGCAAAATCGCCGAAGCCTTCGTCGTCGAGGCGGTTTTGCGCCCAGTTACCGACCCAGCCGTCGACGATTTCGAGGATTTCGGGTTCGGTAATGTTTTCTTTAAAGAGGCGCGGGATGCGGGTGCCTTCGCGGTTGCCGCCTGCGTAGAGGTTGTAGCGGCCGACGGCTTTGCCGACTAAGCCGATTTCGGCGAGCATGGCGCGGCCGCAGCCATTGGGGCAGCCGGTGACGCGCAGGACGATGTATTCGTCTTCCAAGCCGTATTGGGCGAACATTTCGTCGATTTTGTCGGAGAACGATGGCAGGAAGCGTTCGGCTTCCGCCATCGCCAGAGGGCAGGTCGGCAGTGCGACACACGCCATGGAGTTTTCGCGCTGGATGGTGATGGATTTGCTGATTAAGCCGTGTTCTTTGGCGATTTTGTCTATGGTGTCTTTCAGCTCGGGCGGGACGTTGGCAACGACGAGGTTTTGGTTGGCGGTCAGGCGGAAGTCGCCGGGGTGGATTTTGGCGATTTCGCGCACGCCGGTTTTCAACGGCCTGCCGGGGTAGTCGAGCAGGCGGCCGTTTTCGATAAACAGGGTCAGGTGCCAGTTGCCTTCGAGTCCTTTAACCCAGCCGATGTGGTCGCCGCGATGGGTGAAGGCGTAGGGGCGGATGGGTTCGAACTTGATGCCCATGCGCCGTTCGACTTCTTCTTTGAATACTTCGACGCCGACGCGCTGGAGGGTGTAGCGGGTGCGGGCGGCTTTGCGGTCGCTGCGGTTGCCCCAGTCGCGCTGGGTGCTGACGACGGCTTCGGCGGCGTTGAGGGTGTATTCGAGGGGGACGAAACCGAATTCGTAGGAGGTGTTGGGGTAGGTTTTGGTGTTGCCGTGTTCGCTGGACAGCCCGCCGCCGACAAGGACGTTAAAGCCGACAAGTTTGCCGTTTTCTTCGATGGCGACGAAGCCTAAATCGTTGGAATGGATGTCCACATCGTTATCAGGCGGGATGACGACGGCGGTTTTGAATTTGCGCGGCAGATAGGTTTTGCCCAAAATCGGCTCAACATCGTCGGCGATTTCTTTGTTGCGCGGTTCGGTTGGTTCGGTGGTGAACACTTTTTCGCCGTCCAGCCAGACATCGGCGTAAGCCATGGTTCGCGGCAGAAGGTGCATACTGATGCGTTTCGCCCATTCGTAGGCTTCTTGGTGCAGCGGGCTTTGGACGGGGTTGCTGGTGCAGAGTACGTTGCGGTTGACGTCGCTGGCGGTGGCGATGGAATCGAGGCCGAGTTTGTGCAGGGACTGGTGCGCCAGTTTCAAATCGGTTTTTAAAATGCCGTGGTATTGGAAGGTTTGGCGGTTGGTCAGGCGGATGGAGCCGTAAATAGTGTGGTCGCCGGCAAATTCGTCTATGCCCAGCCACTGCGCCGGCGTGATGATGCCGCCGGGCAAGCGGCAGCGCAACATCATGTTTTTTAAGGGTTCGAGTTTTTGATCGGTACGCTCGGCGCGGATGTCGCGGTTGTCCTGCTCGTACATGCCGTGGAAACGGATGAGCTGGAAATTGTCGGCGGTAAAGCCGCCGGTAAAGTCATCGGTCAGGTCTTGTTTGATGGTACCGTGCAGATAGTCGCTGCGGTCTTTCAGGGCTTCGTTGCCGGAAAGCGGGGTGTCGGGCAGTTTGGCGCGCGGGTCGGCGGTGGTAGTCATAGGGTGCTCCTTATTCTCAGTTTGGAGCTACTTTAATCAGGTCGTCTGAAAATGGGAAAGAATGGTTTGTTCGATTTAAAGATGATTTCGTTATATGAATCTGATGTTTTCAGACGACCCCGGGTAATCTAAATTTTGCCAATCGCACTGTTTGTTTGGAAGCCAACACATTCATTTCAAAGTCAAGTTAAGCTATAATACCCGCCGACACATACCATCTCTCCCACCTTATCCCATGCAACTTACCGCCGTCGGACTCAACCACCAAACTGCGCCTTTGAGTATACGCGAGAAGCTGGCATTCACCGCAGCAAGCCTGCCCGAAGCCGTCCGCAACCTTGCTCGAAGCAAAGCAGCGAAGGAGGCAGTAATTCTATCGACCTGCAACCGCACCGAGCTTTACTGCGTCGGCGAAACCGAGCAAATCATCGAATGGCTGGCGCAATACCACAACCTGCCCGCCGAAGAAATCCGCCCCTATCTTTATACCTTGGACAACAACGAAACCATCCGCCACGCTTTCCGCGTCGCCTGCGGATTGGATTCTATGGTATTGGGTGAGCCGCAGATTTTGGGACAGATTAAAGATGCCGTGCGTGTCGCCCAAGAACAAGAAAGCATCAATACCAACCTCAACGCATTGTTTCAAAAAACGTTTGCCGTTGCCAAAGAGGTGCGTACCGACACTGCCGTCGGCGAGAATTCCGTTTCGATGGCTTCCGCATCCGTCAAGCTTGCCGAACAGATTTTTCCCGATATCGGCGATCTGAACGTTCTATTTATCGGCGCGGGCGAAATGATTGAATTGGTCGCCACCTATTTCGCCGCCAAAAGTCCCAAACTCATTACCGTTGCCAACCGTACCCTGCCGCGCGCCCAAGAGTTGTGCGACAAACTCGGACTGAATGCCGAGCCTTGCCTGCTGACGGAGTTGCCCGACATCCTGCACGAATACGATGTCGTCGTTTCCTCTACCGCCAGCCAGCTCCCGTTGGTCGGCAAAGGCATGGTGGAACGCGCATTGCGCCTGCGTCTCAATATGCCTATGTTCCTGCTCGACCTTGCCGTTCCGCGCGATATCGAAGCCGAAGTGGGGGAGCTGGGCGACGCTTATCTCTACACTGTTGACGACATGATGGACATCGTTCAAA
The DNA here is from genome assembly GCF_001808875.1 of Neisseria sp. HMSC064E01. NCBI lineage: Bacteria > Pseudomonadati > Pseudomonadota > Betaproteobacteria > Neisseriales > Neisseriaceae > Neisseria > Neisseria sp. HMSC064E01. Next base: position 20,187 of record NZ_KV794967.1, on the reverse strand, counting down.
ACGGCAAGGAGGCCCGCCAAAAAGCGGCTGCCGAAGCCGAAGCTATGGTGGAGAAAAAGGTCGGTGAGTTTGTCCGCCAACAACAAAGCCGCCAAAGCGTCCCCCTTATCCGCGCCCTGCGTGACGAAGGCGAACGCGCCCGCAGGCAGGTTTTGGAAAATGCGATGAAACAGCTTGCCAAAGGCGCATCGGCGGAAGAGGTATTGGAGCGGCTCTCCATCCAATTGACCAACAAACTCCTCCACTCTCCCACTCAAACACTCAATAAGGCAGGCTCGGAAAACAGCAATCTGGTCGATGCCGTTGCCCAAATTTATCAATTGGATCAAAACGATTAACGATTGGAAAGGTCGTCTGAAAAATTTCAGACGACCTTTCTGTATACCTATCCGCTTTATCGATTAAATCCCCAAAATCCGTATCCCAAATATCTGAACACCATCCCTACTATGAAGACACTTTATCTCGCCTCCGGCAGCCCGCGCCGCCGCGAAATTCTTGAAAACTTAGGCTACCAAATTCGGCGTATTCCCGCCGATATCGATGAAACGCCATTTCCTGACGAAAATGCCGCCGATTATGTTCAGCGTATGGCGAACGAAAAGAACGCTGCCGCCGTCGCCCAATGGTTTGCACAACATGATACGCCGCCCGAATTTCCCATTCTGACCGCCGATACCACCGTTGCCTATCAAAACCATATCCTCGGAAAACCCGAAACCCAAGAGCATGCCGCCGCAATGCTTGGACAGTTGTCAGGACAAACCCATCAAGTGCTGACTGCCGTATGCGTGTATTGGCAAGGCGAAACGCGCAGCGTCTTGCAAACCAGCGATGTGCGTTTCAAAACCTTATCCCCTGACGAAATTTTTGCCTACATTCAAAGCGGCGAACCAATGGATAAAGCCGGTGCATACGGAATCCAAGGCTTGGGCGGCGTGTTTGTCGAGCATTTGCAAGGCAGCTTTACCGGTGTGATGGGGCTGCCCGTTTACGAAACCGTCGATTTGCTGAAGCAATTTGATTTGTCTGTTCCGCCTTTTTTTTGAGGTTCGGGGCTGTTCAGTTGCAGTAAAAATCATCAATCTTCTTTGTTTGTCTTTATGGCTGTATTTTGTAGATTTAAAAAAGAGTAAAAAGAAAATGAAAAAAATCGGTTTGTATTTATTCATATTGTTGTTTCCTGTGTCAGTAAGCGCCAATAATTACGAAAAAATTGGAAATAAAAGGCAATTGATTGAAATAAATAATTTTTTTAGTGACGTAAAGAAGGAAAATATTACGTCTTATGAGGAGGGCGATTTTATTGTCGTTAGGGTTGATGATTTTGGCGGAAGGTTTTATGAAGAATATTACATAAAGAGGAATGGGAAGTTATTAATTTTAGATAAATTGAAAACGATTAGTCTGTATAAGGAAGATTTTGACGTTAAATCTTTAGAGTGCAGAAAAAATATCCATAAACCCATAAAAGATTATGATAGACAGACTGTTTTAAAGATGCATGGTGAGAAATGTAGAACTTTTTATGCACTTGAAAATACATTGGACGATTTAGAAGAATATGTCAAAGACTACTCGGGTTTTGATATAGATAAAAGTAGAATGGATTGGTATCTTGGCAGATACCCGATTAATCAGAAAAATATTGCAACATATAATAATATTGCATTTTATCTTAATAATCAGGAGCATCATCAGTCTGCAATATATCTCTTACATAAGATTATTAAGGCATCCCCAGACAGAATTGTTGCATACTTAAATATTGCAGATGCGTATTGGGATTCAAAAGATAAACGGAATGCGAAAATATTTTATAAAAAATACCTCTCCCAAATAAAGAAAACAGGGGAGAAAGCCTCCGTTCCTTCTCGGGTATCTAAAAGGATAGCTCAATAAATCTTATGACGGATTGAGGTTTTGTATTTGAAACAGCCGTAGATTTGGATAATGCTCAGTAATGAAAAAGGTCGTCTGAAAACGCTAACTTGGTTTTCAGACGACCTCTTTGTTTGTCCACTTACGTCAATTACTCAAGCGATAACGCGGATATTTTGTCTGTCTTGTTTGAATTTGATCTTCAGTATAGAGGGCAGCAGGTTGTCGAAATACCAGTGTCCGTTCGGCAGCTCCAAGGCTCCTCCGGCGCAGCGCATGATGACGCGGCGGCCTGATAATTCGTCTGTTTCCGTGATTTCCACTTCATGCACTTTCCCCCAGTCGGCAACAGGCAGCTTGGATGCCATGGCATGAATTCGGGTATTTTGTTCTTCGATTCCGTCACCTTTATGGCATGTCCCATGGCACTTGCCGACAGCCTGCACGGGGCATAACGCTCCCTTTGCGTGACTGACCGGCAAAATGTTTAAGGCATCGGGACAGAAATTATGTTCTTGCGCCCAGATGTTCAATGCGCGTTTTGCCGCTTTTTTGTGGATAAACAAACCATAAGGGCGGGTGGTGCTGCTGCCGTTGTCTAGCGGCACAATTCGTGCCTTCAGTACGCCATGTTCGTCGGGAATGAACTTAACAGTCATAAATGTTTTGGGATTCAATTGCTTGAGGGGAAACGGTGCGGATAATTCCCCTTGGTATTCCTGCAAAACCTGAGCTTTCAGCCACAAAGCATGCAGGCTCCCGACAGCGGGGATGAATTTCACATCTGCGGCGTTCTGAATATAAGGCAAGCCTTCTTTGTTGTGGAGTAGGGCGGCGATTTCGCTATACGTTTTTTCATAAGCCTCTACGGACTGTACTTTCCCTGAATGATCAAACCAAACAAGTACGCCTACCGTATCGGGTAATGAATAGAGTTTTGCCGCTAAAGAATCGGATAGCTGCGTCGGCAGCATTTTCGGATTCATCAACACACGGCAATGATTGTCCCATTCTTCGGAGGTTTTCTCTTTCAGGCTGTGTTCCAAATAATCGGCGAGCGCTAAAACATCTGCCAATGCACGATGCCGCTCGTCCGTTTGGATGCCCATTCTGCTGATAATGCTGTCAAGATTGTGTTTATAAAATTGAGGGTACAGGCGGCGGGACAGTTGGACGGTACACAATGCCGGAGCGGCAAAATCGATGCCTGCCCGACAAAATTCATGACGCAGGAAGGTGTAGTCGAAACGGCTGTTGTGTGCCACGATCAACGAGCCGCGCAGTAAAGGCAGTATGTCGGGGGCAATTTGGTCAAAAGCGGGAGCCTGAGCGACCATTTCGTTGGTAATGCCGGTTAGTTGGACGACAAATTCAGGAATCGGCTTTCCCGGGTTGATCAATTGTTCGTAATGTTCTACCCGGCCGTTTTCAAAGCGCAGAAAAGCAATTTCCGTCACTCTGTCTTGATACAGATTGCCGCCGGTAGATTCTAAATCAACGACCACAACGGGGCGGTTCAATCGGGTAAAAGCTTCCGATAATCTCAACCAGCGAGAAAGATGAAACATCCTAAATTCCTGAAAATTCACACAACAGGACAGTATTCTACACTTTGCACATCGTTTATCCAAGAAAACCCTTGACAAGACCTGTATGGGAACATATAATCTGGATCTTTCTTTCAGTGCACCCGTAGCTCAGTTGGATAGAGTATCTGGCTACGAACCAGAGGGTCGGGCGTTCGAATCGCTCCGGGTGCGCCAATAGAAAATTTTTGCGCCCATCGTCTAGCGGTTAGGACATCGCCCTTTCACGGCGGTAACCGGGGTTCGATTCCCCGTGGGCGTGCCAGATTCTGACAAGCCCCTGATTTTTCAGGGGCTTGTCTTTTTTGTATGTCTGAAACAGGTAGAACTTTGGTTGCTTGTTGTTATGAATATTTAAATATATCAATCAGATATTCTTTTGATTAAGTTGTCGGTACAATAGAACAACCTTGAAATGATCAAACTCTTTGTTGCCTGCTTATGAAAAACCCGAAAATTATCTTCTTTGATATTGATGACACCCTTTACCGAAAATATACCGATACGCTAAGACCTTCAGTTCATCAAGCTATGATGGCATTGAAAGAGAAGGGGATATTGACTGCGATTGCAACAGGTCGTCCTCCTGCGGCTATTCCGAAAAAAGTGCAGGAGCTGATCCGTGAAAGCGGAATCGATATGCTGGTGACCATTAATGGGCAATATACGTCGTTTCACGGGGAAGTATTGCAGGAATATCCGATGGATTCTGCGAATATGATGGAAATATGCGCGTCGTTGGACAATAAAAATATTGATTACGCCTTTGTGAATAACAATGAAATTGCGGTTTCCAGCCCTTCATCGCTTGTTAAAGATGCATTGGCGCATATTTTTCCCGATTTTTTGGTGGATAAAGAATATTTTCATCGGGCAAAAGTGTATCAAATGCTGATCTTTGCAGATTCCAATCAAGAACGCGCCATTGAAGATGAAATTCAACAAAACGGATTTAAATTGGTTCGGTGGCATGAATGTGCCATGGATATGCTTCGTTCTGAAGGTTCTAAGGCAAGGGGAATTGCTCATGCCGTAGGTAAGCTGGGGATTGAAATGAAGGATGTTATGGCATTTGGCGACAGCTTCAACGACTTGGAAATGTTGTCTACTGTCGGATTTGGAGTGGCAATGGGGAATGGCGAGGCTGAGGCAAAGGCTGTGGCAAAGTTTGTATGCCCGAGCGTGGACGAGGATGGGGTGTTGCGGGGATTACAGGAATTGGGCGTTATTGACTAAATAGGTCGTCTGAAATTTCAGACGACCTTACGAGAAAGAGTTGGTAATGGTGATACGACATTTCTGTTCTGCTGCCAGTATATCCTGAGTAAAACAAAAGACCGCTTCGTTTTTGCGGTCTTTTGTTTTATATGGCAGAGGGTGCTGATCAGTTATCTAGCTTGCCGATGATTTCATTTAACGCTTTTTGCCAATCGGATGCCTTGATGCCGCATTCGTTTTCTATTTTTTGGCAGTCCATAATGCTGTAAGCAGGACGCGGGGCGGGTAGGGGATATTGGTCGGTCGTGATGGCGTTCAGTTGTGGAATTTTAAAATCAGGGTCTTGCTGTTGCGCCGCTTGAAAAATGGCTTGGGCAAATTCATACCATGTTACCGATTTATTGCCGCCGTAGTGATAAATACCCCGTGGGGCGACGGGTTGCTGTAGCAATGCAATGATGGCTTGGGCAAGGTCGCCGGCGTAGGTCGGGCTGCCTGTTTGGTCGTGAACGATGGAGAGGTTGTCCCGTTCTCCTGCCAGTCTGATCATGGTTTTAACAAAGTTGTTGCCGTATTCGCTGAATAGCCATGAGGTACGGATGATGACGCTGTCCGGATTGGCTGCCAAAGCGAGCAGTTCGCCTGAGACTTTAGTGCGCCCATACACGCTTTGCGGGTTGGTATAGTCTTGCTCTTTGTATGGGGTCTTGTTTGTGCCGTCGAACACATAGTCCGTAGAGATATGGATAAAGCGGGCTTGGCAGGCGCGGGCGGCAGAGGCGAGGTTGTGGACGGCGGTGGCGTTGACGGCAAATGCGGTGCCGACATGGGCCTCTGCTTTATCGACTGCGGTAAAGGCCGCTGCATTGACTATGGCGTCGGGTTGGAAGTTTTGAACCATATTGCGAACGGCTTCGGTATCTGTAATATCCAAGGATGTCGAATCTGTGGCAATCAATTCCCAATTTTCAGGCAGGCGGTCGCGAAAGCAACGCGCCAATTGTCCTTTTGAACCGGTTAACAGGGTTCGCATATGGTTTCTCCTCGTTTGAAAGTTTTAAAAAAGTATTGCCGGATTAAAAGGACGGCAATTGGAACGATTTGGGTAAGCGTCCGAATTCATTATTCGGGAACGCTGAAACAGTACATTCAAGACAAAACAGATTGGAAGACGGTTGGGCAGATGTTTGACCCGCCAATAAGACCATTTTGTGAAATAACCCTTTTGCAAATTCATGCTGGGACATCTCAACTGCATCATCCCTGCGTAGAAATGAAGGCAGAAGATGCTTCCCATTTTCTATTTTCAGACGACCCCGCCTGTTTCCGAAAGAGATGGAAAGCGGATTTAAACCTGAAATCATGCTGATTTTTGCAAGAGGAATAATATAGTGGATTAACTTTAAATCAGGACAAGGCGACGAAGCCGCAGATAGTACATCAGGACAAGGCGATGAAGCCGCAGATAGTACAGATAGTACGGAACCGATTCACTTGGTGCTTTAAGCACCTTAGAGAATCGTTCTCTTTGAGCTAAGGCGAGGCAACGCCGTACTGGTTTAAAGTTAATCCACTATAAAAATCCGATGCGGTAGGGAGTCTGCCAATGCCTGATATATTATAGTGCAAACTTCGCAGCGATACCGATTATCTGAAAATAATTTTGTTTGTTTGATTTTTATCCGGATAGGGACAGCTTAGAGATATACTGTCCGATGGTTTTCAGACGACCTCTTATACAGATTGGGGTCGTCTGAAAAAATGAATACGGTATGGAATGTTGTGTATATTCACGGAGTATGTGGTTGATGTGGAAAAAATGGTGGCCGATAGTATTGGCAGTATTGGTAATAGGTATTGTCGGACGCAGCTATTATGTGATGCATGCTCAAGCACAGGATATCAAACATGCTTGGGTGGAAGTGATGAAGCAATACGGTCAGCGTTCGGCATTGGTGTCCGATTTATCGAATGTCGTTAAGACGTATGCCGGCCCTGAAGAGGATATTTTGTTCAGGTTGTCTGATGTTCAAAGTCGGGCTGCCCGTATGAATCTGAATTTGGAAGAAGCTGCCAATCCTGCGAAGTTGAAGCGTTTTCAGGAGGTGCATGGGGAGTTGAGCGGTATTCTGGCGCAAATGACGCTAATTTCAGACCAGTATCCGCTTTTAGCAGAAAGCTTGGACTACCAGCGTTTGAGTGCCCGCCTTGAAGAGACGGAAAATCGGATTAATCAAGCAAGGAATAACTATATTCAGGCTGTCCGTACTTACAATGCCACGTTGAGACGTTTCCCGCAGAGTATGACGGCGAAACTTTTCGGGCAGTATGTGCGGGCAAATTTCAGTATTGAGAACGAACGTGAAATTTCGAATGCGCAACGGGTGCAATTTTGATGCGGATTTGTAGTCAATGGAGATGAGTTTTACCCCCCAAGGGTCGTCTGAAAATATGCAGTTTCAGACGACCTTTTTGTCATTTTGCAACGAATTATTGTTTATTAATCAAGATTGGTATAGTTTTCTAATTTATCTGTTTGATTTGTAAAGATAAAATTTAAGTGTAAAAATATTTAAATTATATTCAGATGTCAAAATGAGTGGTAAAACGATAAAGTATTGATAGGTAAGGAAGGAAGGAAAATTTCCAATTGAATTAAAACCAAGCAGAATTGAGTAAAAACTAGCAATTTTTAAAAAACCATTGAAATATATGAATAATATTTCAATTGCGTATTGTTTTTTCATTTGATTAAAATAATCATAATATTGCAATTTTGAGGAAATAATAAAGGTAGTTTCCAATGTAATATTGTTCATTCTCATGGAAAAATTAGTTTCCACTTATCCCAAATTTATACCGTTGGTGATGAGAATGTAAGTTTTCTGCGAAATATCACTAAAATAACAATGTAGGCAGTTTGGCTGGTCTGTATTTTTGTCAAAAGGCCTATGCTTCTTAATTATATTCTGGGAGTGATTTATTATGACTTATCATTATGGCGGCTACTCTTCCAAAGGCCACTTCAACGCATACTGCCCTCCGGTGAAACCGTACAATCCTTACTGCCCTCCGAGCCATGGCGGCTTCGGTTACAAAGGTGGTTTCCATAACTACGGCTCTTCTCACGGCATCAAAGTACATCATGGCAAAATCGGTCATGGTGCATATTGCCCACCTCCAAAAGTTGCTTACAAATGCGTGGTAATCAAGTTTGATTGCAACCCAGGTAAACCTTATTACCCTAAACCAGCTCCAAAACCGGTTCCTCCGAAAAATGTTGATCCGTACTGCCCACCGGTAGAGCCTCAAAAACCACAACCTCAACCACAACCTAAGCCGCAGCCTCAGCCACAACCTCAGCCGCAGCCTAAACCACAACCAAAACCGCAGCCTAAACCTAACGACAAAGACTGCAAAGATTGTGTTGATGACCAAAACCAACAAAATACTTACGGTCAGGACGATAAAAATCCGGGTAACATCATCCATGTTGATGGTTCAACCATAGGTAAAGACGGTATGACCAAAACCGTAGGTACTGATAAAAAAGATACCATTTATGGTAGCAGCACTAACGATGTAATTTACGGCGGCGACGGCGCTGACGTGATTTACGGTGGTGACGGTAATGACACCCTGCAAGGTGACAACAGCGGTGACTCCCTGTACGGTCAAGGTGGTAAAGACTACCTGCAAGGCGGTGACGGCAATGACTACCTGAACGGTGGTGCTGACGCTGACATCATGCGCGGTGGCGACGGTAACGACGTTTACTTTGTTGACCACAAAGGTGACCAAGTTATCGAATACGGTAATGCTAATGGCGGTATCGATACCGTTCGCAGCGTAATCGACTACACCCTGACTGACAACGTTGAACACCTGTTCTTGCAAGGTTCCGGCAACCTCAACGGTACCGGTAATGCTCTGAACAACGACATCAACGGTAACTCTGGCGACAACCACTTGTACGGCTTGGCAGGCGATGACTGTCTGGTTGGTAAAGACGGTAACGACTACCTCGACGGCGGCATCGGCAACGATGTTCTGATCGGCGGTACCGGTAACGACACTTACTTCTTCGATAAAGGTTACGGCCGCGATACCATCCAAGACGAAAGCGGTAACGATACCCTGCAATTCGGTAAAGGTGTTTCTGCTTCCGACGTATTGTTGAGCAAATCAGGCAACAACCTGACCGTATCTGTTGGCAATAACGATTCTGTTACAATTGACGACTGGTTCTCCGGTAACAACCATAAAATCGAAAACTTCAAGTTTGCCGATGGCAGCACTTACGAAGTAACCGGTCATGGTGATTACTACTCTCTGTCAGCTGTAAACAGCATCCAACAACAAACCCAAGTTCCTAACATCTAATCTCTGATTAGTAGTTATTACTTAGGCTTGATAAGGTCGTCTGAAAACGTCTGCATCCGTGCAAAACATTTTCAGACGACCTATTTTGTAAACAATCTGACCCCAAAATCCAAATTCGGATAAAATAACGGAATCCTGTTTAAACCAAGTCAGCGAAAGAGAAACCCGAAATGTCCGAAATCAGCTTGAAAAAAATCTACTCCGGAAAAGTGCGCGATTTATATGAAATCGACAGCAAACGTATGTTGATGGTTGCGTCCGACCGACTGTCTGCATTTGATGTGATTTTAGACAATCCGATTCCAGGTAAAGGAGAAATTCTGACGCAGATTTCCAATTTCTGGTTTAAAAAACTGGCGCATATCATGCCCAATCATTTTACAGGCGACACGGTTTATGACGTGTTGCCCGAACATGAAGCCAAAGCCATTGAGAAACGTGCGGTTGTCGCCAAGAAACTGACCCCTGTCAAAGTAGAGGCGATTGTGCGCGGTTATTTGGCGGGCAGCGGGTGGAAAGATTACCAAAAAAACGGTTCTGTCTGCGGCATCAAACTTCCCGAAGGGATGAAAGAAGCGCAGCAGCTTCCGGAAGTGATTTTTACTCCGTCCACCAAGGCTGCCGTCGGAGATCATGATGAAAATATCAGTTTTGAAGAATGCGAACGCATTATCGGTAAAGAGCTGGCGGCTGAGGTACGCGCTAAAGCGATTCAGCTTTATACGGAAGCCGCAGAATATGCAAAATCACGCGGTATCATCATATGCGATACCAAATTTGAATTCGGGCTGGATGAAAACGGTACGTTAACTCTTATGGATGAAGTACTGACGCCCGATTCCAGCCGCTTTTGGCCGGCGAATCAATATCAAGTCGGTACCAATCCGCCATCTTTTGACAAGCAATTTGTTCGAGATTGGTTGGAGCAAAGCGCTTGGAACAAAAAAGCCCCTGCGCCGGAAGTCCCTAGTGATGTTATTCAGAAAACAGTTGATAAATATCGGGAAGCATTAAATTTATTGACGGAATAATATAAAAACGGACTGGCTTGACCCGATCAGGTCAGTCCGTCTTTATTTTCCGATTAAAGAATAAAATCATAAATTTACAAAAATCCTCTATTCATCAACGGCTAAAGCATCTATGATGTCTCTCATAGCATCTCACAATAACTGTACTGTGTTTTATTTGAAAAAATAAATGGTATAGGTAGGGCATCCGGTTTGTAGAACCGGGAATAATCCAAATAATAGAAAAAGAAAGGAAATAATGATGCAACATCGTAGACGATTGGCTATCTTTCAAGCCGCAAAACGTGCTTCGTTCACTGGAAAACCAGTTGCACCGACTACACCGCAAGCACGCTAAGGAATAATGCTGAGATTCCTACCAATATCTAAGACCGCCCGATTTTTCGGACGGTCTTTAGTTTTTGTACTGTTTAAAAACGCCACAATATCGTATGAGGCTTATAGATAAACGAAATTCGAATCAGAGTTACCATCTCAGTTTCAAAAGGAATTTCTGATGAAGATGAGGCGTGAAGTCAATCATCACTATCTCATCTCTACGGCTCGTAGCTTTGTTCATTCACTAAGGGCAAGTTGGTACTTTAGTAAGATTAAAAAGGTCGTCTGAAAACCTTTGCATACAGGTTTTCAGACGACCTTTCATGTTTACAGCTATACTGTAATGCTTTTACAGCTTTGCCAATGCTTGATTGAACGTTTCGCTCGGGCGCATGGCTTGGGCGGCTTTTGCTGCGTCGGGGGCGTAGTAGCCGCCGATGTCGGCTGCTTTGCCATGTGCGGCGGAAAGCTCGGCAACGATTTTGGCTTCGTCGGCGGTCAGGGTTTCTGCCAACGGCGCAAACGCTGCTTTCAATTCCGCGTCTTTATCCTGCGCTGCCAATTCTTGTGCCCAGTAGAGGGTGAGGTAGAAATGGCTGCCGCGGTTGTCGAGTTCGCCTGCTTTGCGTTTGGGCGATTTATCGTTCAACAGCAGTTTTTCGGTGGCGGCATCCAGCGTGTCGGCGAGGACTTGTGCTTTGGTGTTGCCGGTTTTTTGCGCCAGATGTTCAAACGATACGGCGAGCGCGAGGAACTCGCCCAAAGAGTCCCAGCGCAGGTGGTTTTCTTCGAGGAACTGTTGGACGTGTTTCGGTGCTGAGCCGCCCGCGCCGGTTTCAAACATACCGCCGCCGTTCATCAATGGAACGATGGACAGCATTTTCGCGCTGGTACCGAGTTCCAAAATCGGGAACAGGTCAGTCAGATAATCGCGCAGGACGTTGCCAGTAACGGAAATGGTGTCTTCGCCGTTTTTCAGACGACCCAAGCTGAACTTGGCGGCTTCTTCGGGCGCGAGGACGCGGGTGTCGAGGCCGTCGGTATCCAGTTCGGCAAGGTAGGCGTTGACTTTGGCGAGCAGGCTTTTATCGTGCGGACGGTTTTCGTCGAGCCAGAACACGGCTGGCGTGTTGCTCAGGCGGGCGCGGTTGACGGCGAGTTGTACCCAGTCTTTGATGGGCGCGTCTTTGGTTTGACACATACGCCAGATGTCGCCTGCTTCAACGTCGTGCTGCATCAGGACTTTTCCAGCTGCATCAATGACTTGAACTTGGCCGTCGGCTTCGATTTCGAAAGTTTTATTGTGCGAACCGTATTCTTCGGCTGCCTGCGCCATCAGACCGACGTTGGGCACGGTACCCATGGTTGTCGGGTCGAACGCGCCGTGTTCGCGGCAGAAGTCGATGGTCGCTTGATAAACGCCTGCATAGCTGCTGTCGGGAATCACGGCTTTGGTGTCTTGCGCTTTGCCATCTTTGTCCCACATACGGCCGGAATTGCGGATCATAGCGGGCATGGAAGCATCGACGATGACGTCGCTGGGGACGTGCAGGTTGGTGATGCCTTTGTCGGAATCGACCATTGCCAAATCAGGGTTGGCGGCGTAAACGGCGGCGATTTCGGCTTCGACGGCAGCGCGGGTGTCCGCATCCAGTTTGTCCAGGTTGGCAAGCAGGTTGCCGAAGCCGTTGTTGACGTTGACGCCGGCGGCAGCCAGTTTGTCGCCGAATTTTTCAAAGACAGGCGCGAAGAATACTTTGACGGCGTGTCCGAAGATAATCGGGTCGGACACTTTCATCATGGTGGCTTTCATGTGCAGCGAGAACAATACACCTTTTGTTTTCGCGTCTTTTACTTGTTCGGCAAGGAAGGCGAGCAGGGCTTTTTTGCTCATCACGGTCGCATCGATGATTTCGCCGGCTTTCAGGGCAACAGGCTCGCGCAGCTCTTTTTTGTTGCCTTGTTTGTCGGTGAACACGATGGATACGGAAGTCGCATCGGGTACGGTAACGGATTGTTCGTTATGGAAAAAGTCGCCGCTTTGCATGGTGGCAACGTGGGTTTTGGAGTCTTTCGCCCATGCGCCCATGCTGTGCGGATTTTTTTTCGCAAAGTTTTTCACTGCTTTAGGAGCGCGGCGGTCGGAGTTGCCTTCGCGCAAAACGGGATTAACCGCGCTGCCTTTGATGCGGTCGTAACGTTCGCGCACGGCTTTTTCTTCATCGGTTTGCGGGTCGGCGGGATAGTCGGGGACGGCAAAGCCTTTTGCCTGCAATTCTTTAATCGCGGCGGTCAGCTGCGGTACGGATGCGCTGATGTTCGGCAGTTTGATCACGTTGGCGTCTGGCTGTTTCACCAGTTCGCCCAATTCGGCAAGCGCGTCGGGTACGCGCTGCGCTTCGGTCAAATGCTCGGGGAACGCCGCCAAAATGCGGCCGGACAGGGAAATATCGCTGGTTTTGACTTCGATACCGGCATGGCGGGTAAACGCCTGCACAATCGGCAGCAGGGATTGGGTCGCCAGCGCGGGGGCTTCGTCGGTATGGGTGTAGATAATGGTGGCTTTGCTAGTCATGGGATATTCTCTTGTAGGTTAGGTTTTTCTTTTCGAATGCGGCGCAAAAGCGCGCTGCGTGGCTATTATGGCATATTTCGGCAGGCTTGGGATATGGTTTTAATATGTTATCAAGCGGCTTGCAAAAAGGTCGTCTGAAAAGGCTGCGATAGCGTTTTCAGACGACCTCTGGTGGAATTTAACTCAGATTATTGGGCATATTTTTTACCCAAGGCTTGAGCAGCTTTTTGTGCTTCCTGATTGGCTTGGCGTAAAACCGTTTCCATATTGTGGGTTTTGTCTTGGTATGCCTTCATGAATTGGACAGCTTCTTTGTCTTTCATGTCAATCTTTAGGGTGGTAGCATTTTCGCTGGACAGGATGATCATTTCGTTGGCTGTTTTGCTTGTTTGCAGCATACGGTCAAGAACGGCTTTGACTTCAGCATCTTGAATATTGAGTTTTTCAGCGTCCTGATGGAATTTGTCAAGGGCGGGAGTCAGCTCTTTGACGGCTGCAAGAGCGGCTGCTTCATCGCCTTTTAATGCCGTTTGTTGCAGCTTGGAAGACATTTGCGCGATTTTTTGTGCTTCCTCTCCTGAGATATATTCCATGAATTTCTTCAGGTCTTCCAAACCGGTTGGCGATTTTTTGTCGGAAATGGTAATCGGCTCTGCCAATTTGGGATCGGGAACGGGGAATTTATTGATGATTTCAGCGTATTTGCCGGAGAGGGTGACTTCGCCCTCGGCTGTTTGTACGGTAGTGGGTTTGCTGTCAGCCGATTTGCCGGAGTCGCCACAGGCTGCTAATGCCGCAGCGGTGAATAATGCTAAGCCGAATTTTGTTAAGGTGTTCATAAGAGTCCTTTGAAGAAATAGGCAGATAATCGATGCTATCGAAATGATAGACAATTCATTCTAGCACGGACTCGATTGATATGCTTGAGAATTATTTGAATGGAATGGTATGGCTGTCTTTTTGAGATATGTTGAATATCAAAATAAGGTCGTCTGAAAACCGTGTACCGGCTTTCAGACGACCTTGGATTTTGTTGCGGGCGGATTATTAAGCTGAAGCGGAACTCGGCAATTCGAGCTGAGATGTTTCATTGCTCAAGTGTCGGCTGCCGCTAAAACTTAATTAACCCAAATTAAACGCTTTATGCAGGACGCGGGTAGCGAGTTCCATGTATTTCTCGTCAATCAAGACGGAAACTTTGATTTCTGAGGTGGAAATCATTTGGATGTTGATGCCTTCTTCGGCGAGGGTGCGGAAGATTTTGGCGGCAACGCCGACGTGTGAACGCATGCCCAAGCCGACTGCGGAGACTTTGCACACGGTGTCGTCGCCGTCGATGGCGGCTGCGCCGATGCTGTCTTGCAGTTTGGTCAGGATTTCGATGGTTTGTTTGTACTCGCCGCGCGGTACGGTGAAGGAGAAATCAGTGGTGCCTTCGCTGCCGACATTTTGGATGATCATATCGACTTCGATGTTGGCATCGGCAACCGCGCCTAAAATTTGGTAGGCGACGCCGGGTTTGTCGGGTACGCCGCGCACGTTGATGCGGGCTTGGTTTTTATCGAATGCGATACCGGTTACGGCAGCTCTTTCCATGTTTTCGTCCTCTTCAAAGGTAATTAAGGTGCCGTTGCCGCCGTCTTGCAGGCTGCTCAGTACGCGCAGGCGCACTTTGTATTTTCCGGCGAATTCTACTGAACGGATTTGCAAGACTTTCGAGCCGAGGCTTGCCAGTTCGATCATTTCTTCAAATGTAACCGTATCCATGCGGCGCGCTTCGGGTACGACGCGAGGGTCGGTGGTGTAAACGCCGTCTACGTCGGTATAGATTTGGCATTCGTCCGCTTTGAGGGCTGCGGCGAGTGCAACGGCGGAGGTGTCAGAACCGCCGCGTCCGAGCGTGGAAATATCGCCTTCGCTGCTGATGCCTTGGAAGCCGGCGACGATGACGACTTTGCCATCGGCGAGGTCGGCGCGCATTCTTTGGTCATCGATGCTTTCGATGCGGGCTTTGGTGTGGGCGGTATCGGTTTTGAGGGCGACCTGCCAGCCGGTGTAGCTTTTGGCATCCACGCCGATGTCTTTCAATGCCATCGCCAAAAGGCCGATGGTCACTTGTTCGCCGGTAGCCAAGACGACGTCCAGCTCGCGCGGATCGGGATGCTCCTGCATTTCGTGCGCCAGCGCAACCAAGCGGTTGGTTTCGCCGCTCATGGCGGATACGACGACAACGATGTCGTGTCCTTCGGCGCGGGCTTTGGCGACACGTTTGGCTACGTTTTTAATGCGTTCGGGCGAGCCTACTGATGTGCCGCCGTATTTATGTACGATTAACGCCATGTTTCGTGCTTTCTTGGGGGTAGTTGGTCGGGCAGCATGGTTTGCTGGAAAAGGGCTTATTATTACTATTTTTTACATGAAATTCAAGGCTGGAACGGGAATAATCGAATTTTCTACCGGAATCGGAGAATAAGGGCGGTGGAGTGTGATTCATGGCAAAAGGTCGTCTGAAAACCGAGGGGATGGTTTTCAGACGACCTTTTGTTTGAGTTGGGCAATGAAACCGAATCAGGAACAATGAATTTATGGTTTGATTGGTTTTTATAGTGGATTAAATTTAAACCAGTACAGCGCTGCCTCGCCTTTCCGTACTATTTGTACTGTCTGCGGCTTCGTCGCCTGGTCCTGATTTAAATTTAATCCACTATAGATTATGGCTTGTCGTCAGGCGGTGCGGTATTTTTTGCCGCGTATCCATTTGGTCAATATGCCACCTTCGCTGCCGAAGATGACGGACAGGGTGTATAAGACGCCGCAACACAAAATAATGGCAGGGCCGGACGGTATTTCGACGTGATACGAAAACAGTAAGCCCGCAAAGCCGCAGAAGAGTGCCAGCAAGACTGACAATAAAATCAACATGCCCATATTTTTTGCCCACAAGCGGGCGGTAATGGCGGGCAACATCATCAGTCCGACCGACATCAGCGTGCCGAGTGCCTGAAAGCCAGCAACCAGATTCATGACTACCAATACGAGAAACGCGACATGCCAAAAGCCGCCTTTCCCGCCAACGGCTTTTAGAAACAGGGGATCGATGCTCTCCAAGACTAAGGGGCGGTAGATGATTGCCAAGACGGCAATCGTTATGCTGGCGGCGATGGCAATCAGTTGTAATGCAGGGATGTCCACTGCCAAGACGGAACCGAACAGCAAATGCAGTAAATCTACGCTGCCGTCCTTTTGTTTGCTGACCAAGATGACGCCGATTGCCAGACTGCTCAAATAAAATGCGGCAAAGTTGGCATCCTCTTTCAAAGTGGTAAAACGGCTGACTAATCCTGCCAAAAGAGCCATCAGCATGCCGGCAACAAAGCCGCCTATGCTCATTGCCGGCAGGCTCAAACCGGCGAAAATATAACCTATCGCGGCTCCGGGCAAAACGGCGTGACTTAATGCGTCTCCAACCAGGCTCATACGGCGCATCACGAGGAAAACGCCGACAGGTGCGGCACTGAGTGCCAAACAGAATATCGATGCCAGCGCATAACGCATGAAATCGAACTCTGCGAACGGAGAAATCAGTAAATCGTAAAAATTCATGGTGTTTGCCGTTTGGGTTTGAAAATAATCGATGCAGGCGCATTATCCTGATTCTGCCGCATAAGGGCAAATGGGATAACCGCCTGCAATCGTTTTCAGACGACCTTAAAAGGTTGCGGCTTCTGCCAAGATTTTACCTGCCAAGTCTTTGGGCGACAGGTTGGGTTCGCCTTGCAGCGGCCATTCGATGCCGACGGTCGGGTCGTTCCAAATCAGCGAATGTTCGGCTTTCGGGTTGTAATAGTCCGTGCATTTGTAAACGAATTCGGCTTCATCGCTCAAAACGTAAAAGCCGTGTGCGAAACCTTCGGGTACCCAAAACTGGCGTTTGTTTTCAGCCGACAGGATTTCGCCCGCCCATTTGCCGAAAGTCGGCGAGTCTTTGCGCATATCGACGGCAACATCAAACACTTCACCAACAACGACACGAACGAGTTTGCCTTGCGTGTTTTCGGTTTGGTAATGCAGGCCGCGCAATACGCCTTTGCCTGATTTGGAATGGTTTTCCTGCACGAAAGTGCGGTCGCAGACGTTGGCCTTAAACCATTCGTCGCGGAAGGTTTCCATAAAGAAGCCGCGCGCGTCGCCGAAGACTTGCGGTTCTAAAAGTTTGACTTCGGGAATGGTGGTATCAATGATTTTCATATTTTTAATTTCACTTGAACGAATTAAGAAAAACTACGCTTGATTCGGTGAATATAGTGGATTAACTTTAAACCAGTACGG
>NZ_KV794967.1:0-2766 GCF_001808875.1 Neisseria sp. HMSC064E01 | reverse complement strand
GTCCTGATTTAAATTTAATCCACTATACAATCTGTTTGACCTTACCGGTTTATACCCGCCAGCAGGCGTAACAGATATTGACCGTATTGGTTTTTTGCCATCGGACGGGCGAGTTCTTCCAAGCGCTCGTCTGAAAGCCAGCCGTTGCGCCAAGCGATTTCTTCGAGGCAGGCAACTTGCAGGTCTTGGATGTTTTGCACGGTTTGGACGAATGAGGCGGCTTCGTGCAGGCTTTCGTGCGTACCGGTGTCCAACCAAGCAAACCCGCGTCCTAAAAGCTGGACGGACAATGAGCCGTCGTCAAGATACATTTGGTTGAGCGTGCTGATTTCGAGTTCGCCGCGTGCGGAGGGTTTGACTTGTTTGGCAAACTCGACGACGCGGTTATCGTAGAAATATAAGCCTGTTACCGCCCAGTCGGATTTGGGCTGTTTCGGTTTTTCTTCGATAGATAAGGCATTAAAGTTTTCGTCGAATTCCACGACGCCGAAACGTTCAGGGTCTTTGACTTGGTAGCCGAACACGGTGGCGCCGTGTTTTTTAGAAGCGGCTTGTTTCAGTGTTTGGGTAAACGACTGACCGTAGAAAATATTGTCGCCCAAAACCAAACAGACGTTGTCGTTGCCGATAAACTCTTCGCCGATGATGAATGCTTGCGCCAAGCCGTCGGGGCTGGGTTGTTCGGCGTAGCTGATGGAGATGCCGAAATCGCTGCCGTCACCGAGCAGTCGTCTGAAAGAGGGATTGTCTTCGGGCGTGGTAATCACCAAAATATCGCGGATTCCTGCCAACATCAATACGGACAGGGGATAGTAAATCATGGGTTTGTCGTACACGGGCAGAAGCTGTTTGGACACGCCGCGCGTGATGGGGTAGAGGCGTGTGCCGCTGCCGCCGGCAAGGATGATGCCTTTCATGGGTTTTCTCCTGAGTAGTGTGTGTTTGCGTGATTTTCAGACGGCCTTCGGTCTTAACGAGGCTTGCCGTTTATCATGCCGAAGAAGCTTTTGATATCGAAGTAAATGGAACGGATGTCACCAGCTTCATTTTGAACGTCGATACGGTCATAGACGCTGTCATTTTTCTTTAACAGAGCTTGTCCGACTACGCGATATTCAGGCATGTGTTCTTCAATCCAGGAATATTCGGCGGCAATGCCACGCGTAGTGTCGTTTTCAATGATGACAATTGCCCTTTCGATAGAGCTGCCATCGGCTTTTATTGTCTTCTGAACCGTCGTTTGTGCAACATGATGTCGTGTTTCTTTGGCCGAAATTGGCATAGAAACAAATAAGACAGAGGTCAAAGTTGCTAATAAGAAAATGCGGGATGGAGAGTACATGGATATTCCTTTGTATGATGAAGCCCGATGTTTTCAATAGAATGATTGCATAGTTTACAACTTACCTAAGCGCTCTAAACGGTAGCTGCCGTTCAATACGTTTTGCCACCAGGTTTTGTTGTCCAAATACCATTGCACTGTTTTGCGGATGCCGGACTCGAATGTTTCCTGCGGTTTCCAGCCCAGTTCCCTGCCGATTTTGGCGGCATCGATGGCGTAGCGCACGTCATGGCCGGGGCGATCTTGCACGAAGGTAATCAAATTTTCGTACCGTGCCACGCCGGCAGGTTTTTCAGGAACGAGTTCTTCCAGCAGAGCGCAGATGGTTTTGACCACTTCAATATTGGCTTTTTCATTGTGACCGCCGATGTTGTAGGTTTCGCCGACAACACCTTCGGTAACAACCTGATACAGCGCGCGGGCGTGGTCTTCGACAAACAGCCAGTCGCGGATTTGCATTCCGTCGCCGTACACGGGCAGTGGTTTGCCGTCGAGCGCGTTCAGAATCATCAATGGAATGAGTTTTTCAGGGAAATGGTATGGACCGTAGTTGTTCGAGCAGTTAGTTACGATGGTGGGCAAACCATAAGTTCGCAACCATGCGCGCACGAGGTGGTCGCTGGATGCTTTAGAGGCAGAGTAGGGGCTGGACGGGGCGTAAGGTGTGGTTTCGGTAAACAAATCGTCCGTACCGTGCAAGTCGCCATAAACTTCATCGGTGGAAATATGGTGGAAACGGAACGCCGCCTGTTTTTCAGACGACATTTGCTGCCAATAGGCGCGAGCGGCCTCGAGCAGGTTGAATGTGCCGACGATGTTGGTTTGGATAAACTCGCCTGCGGAATCTATAGAGCGGTCAACATGACTTTCCGCCGCCAAGTGCATCACGGCATCAGGCTGGTGGTGCGCAAACACGCGGCCAAGTTCGGCACGATCGCAAATGTCCACTTGCTCAAACGTGTAACGCGGGTTGTCTGCTACGTCGGTCAGCGATTCGAGATTGCCCGCGTAAGTTAACTTGTCGAGGTTGATGACGGAATCTTGGGTATTTTGGATGATGTGGCGGACCACTGCCGAGCCGATAAAGCCCGCGCCGCCGGTAACAAGGATTTTTTTCATGGGATGGGTCTAAGATACAGTACAGCCTTGAATTATAACTGTATACGTGTATACGTGTATACATGGAGGGAATTTAACGACATGGTATTTTTCTTGCCGTTTAGGTGAAATTTATGCCATTCATCTTAACAAATATATTTGTCATTATGGTTATGGTATATTCCAGGCGTTCATCATAAATTCATCCTAGTGTTATCATGACTGCCTGCCAATCCTACCACCTCACCTTCGCCCGTTTCTCTCCCGCCCTCTCCGTCAAATCCTTCACCGCTGCCGAAGCCGCCAACACCGCCTACCGCGTCGAA
>NZ_KV794966.1:16748-28242 GCF_001808875.1 Neisseria sp. HMSC064E01 | reverse complement strand
TTGGCGGCTTCGGAGGCGGTGAAAGAACGAACAGAGAGTGAGGGGGAGAAACGGGTGAAGGTGAGGTGGTAGGATTGGCGGGCAGTCATGATGTTGATTTTAAAGATGACAATGAGGTTCGTATGGTAACTTGAACGTCATCAACGGTAAAGCAAATGGGATAAACGGTAGAAAGGTCGTCTGAATGGAGGTTTTTCAGACGACCTTGATAGATGTTTGGTTTCCAAGCCCAATCTACGCTTTTCTAATTTAAGATAATCCGAATCATGATAGTAAGCTTTTTAGCCACTCAATGAACCGATCAAACCAACTTCCTTTATTTTCCTTTAAAGATTTCTGTTCAGATTGGTTAGGAACCCTATCTACACATTCACCTCTAATATAATCTTGAACCCTAAAATGACCATTTTGATCTTTTTTAAGGCAAATTGTATCTCCAAAACCAGTGAAATTCGGCTCTATCCTTAATTGTTCATTTTTATTTGGATCAGGACGCAGCCTAATTGCATAAACTTGCCTATCTTCTAATTTTAGATTTGGAAAGTTTGAAGAATTCAACATAATACATTTTTCTTTAGTCGGGTAATTTTCTTCAAATGTTGCCTCATAGAGCATGCTATCCATACTTTCTGAAAAAACTTGAGATATATCTATGAAATATGCACCAATCAAGCCAGTTTTTTCAATATAAAGGCAAGGATTATTATTAACCATCCTGATGCTAACTACACCATCTGCATCAGGGGCTTTGGAAAAAGCATTACAATTAAATGTAAATAACAAAATTGACAATGCAGAAAATAGTTTTATGTACATAGAAATTCCAAGTAAGCAAAACAGCTATTGTAACGAATACGAAGCAAAGGTCGTCTGAAAACTTTCAGACGACCTTTGTGAAAGTTGGATCTCCAATTCAACCTACGCCTGTTATGTAATTAATGCGGTGTTTTCTTACATCTTTTTTCTTTCGTATTTTTATCCTGATTTAAAGCGAAACCAATATACCCGCTAGTCGTAGTCGAAAGGTTCGAATTCTTCGTCCAGCCGCTCGCATGAGATGAACTGTTGCTCGGCGGCTTTGGTTTCTTCGTCACTCAACATGAACAATCCGCCCCATTGGTCTTTTTGATAGGGTTTTTGATAGGTTTGTCGGAGGAATTCATATTGTTCGGCGGAGAGGTAGGGGCGGTGGCTTTCCAATTGGGCAAACAGTTGCCCGCGGTAGTCTTCGGGAGAGGTATCTTCTTCGGGGAAATAGTCCGCTTGGGCTTGGAGCAGCCTGCGGAAGATGAAGTCTGCTAAGTTTGCGGCTTCTACTACGCTGAAGTCGTCGTGATACAGGCGTGTGATACATGGTTCGCCTTCTTGGCGGTAGTCGAATGCGTAGTAATCGCCGTTGCCTGCTTCAGCAAAGGCGATGAGTTTGCCACGGTATTCGGGTTTCAAACTCATCCATTCACTGTCGTCGCATAGCTGTTCGTTGATTTCCTGCAATTCGTCGGTGTGAGGCAGTTCAAATTCCGAGCCGACCAGCAGCAGGGGCGGATGTTCGAGCAACTTGGGAAAAGTGTCGCTATACCAGTTTCTGCCAGCCTCTCCCCAGTCCAACATGCCGTCGGCAGCGAGGCGTTTGTATAGGTTGGGCAGGGAGATGCCGTATTGTGCTTCGGTTTGGCTGATAAAATCCTGATAACTCATGATGTTTCCTTTGCTGGACTGATTTTGGTTTTGAACTTCATTGAAGCTGCGTTTTCAGACGACCTCTTCCCTTTCCCATTTTACCGTCCGCCGTTTAAATAAGGCCTTGCCTGAAGGATGACGAGTTTTCCGCCTGCGAAAGCCCATTCTATGTCTTGTTCGCCGTTGCCGAAAAGCTGTTTGATTTGCTGTCCGGCTTGGTCGAGGCGGCGGATTTGGTCGTGGTTCATGACGTTGCCGCCGGTTATCGGTACTTCCCTGACGCCGCCGTTTTCATCCAGTTGCAGTGCGGTGGTTTCGTTGGAGGAGCTGAGGCGTTGTACTGAGTCGTTGCGACGGTTGTAAACGGCTTGTTCCGCCACCCGTTTTCCTTCGACTACGCGAATGCCCAGCCCGCGTTTGGCGGCGATGTAGGAAGTGTTTTTCTGCGCGGTATCGTAGGGATTGACGGTAACGAGTACGCCGGAGAGGTCGGCATTGATGCTTTGTTGGACGAAGACGCTCATTTTCACGCTGTCGTGCGGCAGTCCGGCGATGCGGCGGGCTTCGTACGCGCTGTAATTGAAGACGGAAGCCCAAGATTGTTTCACTGCTTCCGCCAGCGCGTTTTCGCCGGTTACGTTCGGCACGGTGGTGTACAGCCCTGCGCCGCTGAAATTCGGCAGGTCTTCGGAATTGGACGAGCTGCGGACGAACACGCCTTTGCTGTTTAACTGGCTGCGCCATTGTTCCGCCCAGGTGCGTTTCCATTCGGACGGGACTTCGGCATCGGTAATTTTTTTCTGCAATGCGAGCAAGGCGGTGCGGCGTTTGCGGTTGTCGCCGCCGCTTTGCGTTTCGATTTGCGCCAGTGTTGCCGCGTTGATGCCGAGTTTGTCCATCATGGCGCGGTAGTAGGCGAAGGGGATGCAGAATCCGTCGGGGACGTTGCTGCCTGCGATATGGGCGCGGATATGGCCGAGGTTGGCGGCTTTGCTGCCACAGTAGCGGCTGTCTTCACGGCGCAAGTTGGCAAGCGGCCGCAGGTTGTAATCGGCAGTGTCGGGCTGCGGCAGGGAGAGGCCGTCTGAAAATGTTTTGGCGGCTGTGTTTCGGTTGGTTTGGGCGACTCGGTATTGTTTTGCGTCGGCTGCCAATTCGATGCGGCGTCCGATATAGGGGGAGAGGATTTTTTCCGCGTCTTTAAGGTAGATGTTGGGAATGCCCCAGCCGCGCGCCAAGACGTTCACATGCGACAGCGCGGTGGACGGTTTTTCGCTGATGATGCCTGCTACGGGCGGCAACACCAGCGGCACTTCTTTCAAGATGATGATGTCGTCCGCACCGACATCGTAAAGGTCGTCTTCCTGAGTGATGACGCGCAATGTGCCTACCGCTTTCCCCCTGTGCAACGGTAAATAAGGGAAATTCTGTATCAGGCTTTCTTGGGTTACAAAGGAGACTTTGCTTTGCGCGGCAACGGTTTCCTGCCACAGGGAATTGGTTTTGTAGCGCAGCGGGGCGAAGAAACTGTCTTTCAGACGGCCTTCTGCCAATTTCAGCAATTCGGGCGTGATTTTGTCGCCTTCCCAAAATTCGTAAACGTATTCTTGAGTGCTGTTCTGCCAACTGATGGTGCCGAACAGGAAGCGGCGGTTCGGGCTGCGGTATTGTTCGAACAATTCTTTACGCGTCGGCATCGGTTTCAAAATCTCGGCGAGATAGTTTTCGTGCAGACGGTATTTCGGTGTATTGATGTAGTCGGTGCGGTTGTTGTCTTCGCGGTCGATAAGGAAGAGGACATGCGGGATTTCGTATTCGCTGTCTTGTTCGTAAACGCGCGAAAGCAGGTCGAAATCGGCGCGGCTGCGGATAGCGGGCAGCGCGGGCGTTTGCGTTTTGACCGGCGTGGCGGCTTGGCGTTTGTCGGACTCAAAATAAGAAGGCTTGCGCGCGGTCGGCGCGGCGGTATCTACGGCTGCGGAGTCGGGTTGGCAGGCGGCGAGCAGGAACAATAGTGAGAGGCAGACGCTGGTTTTCATGATAATGGCAATGAGAAAAAAACGGATTGTAGCAACAAAAGGTCGTCTGAAAATCAAGCCTGATTCTTTTTTCAGTTTGTACTGCTAGAATCCCAACTTCATTTCCAGCCTGTCGTTTTCAGACGACCCGCCACATTTCTTCGAACAAGCAGGATACAAAACATGAATAAAATCGGATTATTTCTCTCCTTTGCGTTCTTCGCCGCCGCCTCCCTTTCCACGGCAGAAACCGTACACTCATCCGGCAAAGGGCGGGCACAGGTCAAGAAGACGGAAATCACGCAGCGGCATACAAAACAAACGGACGGCAAGCCGCTTGCCGACGGCTTCGGCAGCCTGTCGCGCCAAGATGCGCGCGTACGCGAAATCCTGAGTTTGGTTGCACCTGACGCAGACGTGGAAAAACTGAATATGATGTCGCTGCGGCCTTGGAAAAACGGCCTCCAAGTCGCGCTGGTGTGCCTGAACAAACATCCGCTTGGCGATTTTTACCGCGAAAACCCGAATCACTACGCGCAATGCGGAGCCGACTCGGGCAACCCTGTCGCTCAAATGACCCTTGCCGTGCTGACAAAGGATGCCGATGGCAAATTCGCCCTTGCCGCCACGCCTTATACTGAACGTTATGATTATGAAGAAAAAGACGAATTTTATCCGTCCCCCAAACCTGCTCTGGAAGGGAAGCGGCAGTTTGTCGTACAAATCCCCGATGGCGGTTTGCAAATCGGGCTGCCCGCCCGTCTCGATTTTGCCGCTTATCGCCTGAACGATAAAACCGATGCCTTCGGCCTGCGCTTACAGAACACGGTTGGTTATGCAGGAGGCGGCAGCTTGGAAGAGTTTATGGTGCTGTTTGCCATTATTGAAGGTCGTCTGAAACCCGTTTTGAACGCCAACACCTTTACGCTTGAAAACATTGCCGGCAGCTGGAATAAGGACGGTACACGCCAACATGATGTATATACCGACACATACATCCTGAAAATGTCGCCGCAGCAGCATCATGGATTTTACGACATCATTTGGCAAGCGAAGGGCATGAAAAACGGCGAACGGAAAATCTACCGCTGGGATGCAGAAAAGCAGGAGTATGGCAGTTTGGAATAGCGGCGCTGTCGGTTGCCATACAGGATGGCGTATCGGCGGCAGGCATCATGCGAAAGCAGTCGGTACGGTGTTTTGCCTGATTGGGAATCCAATCGCTTTCGGTTTTGAGGTGCGCTGCCGCTTGCATAGTGGATTAACTAAATCAGGACAAGGCGTTTAAAGTTAATCCACTATATATTCCGTCCGTCATGATGGGAATAACAACAAAAGGTCGTCTGAAAACCCAGTTCGAGGTGTTTCAGACGACCTTTTTCTTGACCCAACCCTTTCAAACCATCGCTTGATACAACGCAATCATCATCGGCATGGTAATGACGCACAGCAGCGTCGTGATGCCGTAAATCGCGCTGGCTTTACGGGCGCTCTGACCATAAACCATCGCCATTTGGGTAACGGTGGACGCGGCGGGGCTGACGGTGGCGAGGAAGCTGATAAGGACGACGGTATCGCTGTGCCCGCCGAGATGCGCGATGCCCGAAATTTTGACAAACACCAGCAGAATCAGCGGGATAAGCATCAGACGCAGGAAGGCGACAAGGTAAATCCGTTTGGAGAGGACGATTTCTTTAAGCGGCAGCGAGGCAATCAGCATTCCGGCAACGAGCATGGCGACGGGGCCTATCATGCCGCCGACGGTGGCGAGCGTGTTGTCGATGATGTGCGGCAGTTTGATTTGGAAGGCAAACATGAACACGCCGATAAAGATGGATAGGATGTTGATGTTGGTGAGTACGGTTTTCCACGCAAGATTGCCGCGCCCGCAAAGCAGCAGGCGCAAGTGCGTCCAGAAAAGGAACATTTGGACGATGATGAAGCCGCTGGTGTAAATCACCCATTGCGGTCCGAAAATGGACATCACCAGCGGAATGATGAGATTGCCGGAATTGGTGTAAACCGTGGCGGCGTGTTCGAGCGTATCGAGCTTAAACAGGGTTTTGAAAAGCCTGCCCAGCGCGATCAGCAGGATGTGGAACACGACCGCCAAGGCGACCGAGAGTTTCAACCCGTCAATGATGTCGGGCGTGTTCTCGATTTGGAAGGCGTGAATCATCACCGACGGGCTGATGAGGTAGAGCGCGATGACGGAGAGCGTGCGGCTGTGTTCGGAATTCAGAAGCTTGGATTTCACCAACGCCATGCCCATCAGGACAATCAGGGTCAGCTCGGTGATTTTGCCGGCAAGGAGCAGGGCGGTTTCCATGAGTGTGGCACATTTGGGGAAAACGGAAATTTTACGCTTGAGCGCCAGTGCGGACAATGTATTCGGAACATGGTTTCAGACGACCTCCCGCCCTGCCCTGTCCTCATTCACGCGCAGATGCGGCAGAAATGACTGCGTGTTGCCTTCGGCAAAATGTTGACAATTTTTCACCCGACAGCAAGGTGTTTTCAGTATAATACCGCCCGCAAATTTCCTTTTTTTTGAAAAGCATAAATCATGACTACTTCAAATCAAAATGTGCTGGAGCGTATATTCAATTTACGCGCAAACGGCACAAATGTGCGCACGGAGCTGATGGCAGGTCTGACCACCTTCCTCGCCATGTGTTACATCATCATCGTCAATCCGCTGATTCTCGGCGAAACGGGCATGGACATGGGCGCGGTATTCGTCGCCACCTGTATCGCTTCCGCCATCGGCTGCTTCGTGATGGGCTTCGTCGGTAACTATCCGATTGCGCTCGCGCCGGGTATGGGTTTGAACGCCTACTTTACTTTCGCCGTCGTCAAAGGCATGGGCGTACCCTGGCAGGTGGCTTTGGGCGCGGTTTTCGTTTCCGGCATCATTTTCATTTTATTCAGCTTTTTCAAAGTGCGCGAAATGCTGGTGAACGCGCTGCCTATGGGTTTGAAAATGTCGATTGCCGCCGGTATCGGGCTGTTTCTGTCGCTGATTGCACTCAAAGGTTCCGGCATTATCGTTGCCAGCGACGCGACTTTGGTGAAACTGGGCGACATCCACCAACCCGTCGCGCTCTTGGTGCTGGCGGGCTTCGCTATGGTGGTGGCTTTGGGTCATTTCCGCGTCAAAGGGGCGATTATCCTGACCATTCTGGCAATCACAGCCATTTCCACCCTGCTGGGTTTGAGCGATTTTAAAGGCGTGGTCGGCGAAATTCCGAGCATCGCGCCGACTTTCATGCAGATGGATTTCAATGGTCTCTTTAAACTCAGCATGATCAGCGTGATTTTCGTTTTCTTTCTGGTTGATTTGTTTGACTCCACCGGCACGCTGGTCGGCGTTTCCCACCGCGCGGGCTTGCTGGAAGACGGCAAACTGCCTCGTCTGAAACGCGCCCTGTTCGCCGACTCGACCGCCATCGTCGCCGGCGCCGCCTTGGGTACGTCTTCAACCACGCCGTATGTCGAAAGCGCGGCGGGTGTTGCCGCAGGCGGTCGCACCGGTCTGACTGCCGTAACCGTCGGCGTATTGATGCTGGCGTGTCTGATTTTCTCACCGCTGGTGCAGAGCATCCCCGGTTTCGCCACAGCGCCTGCGCTGCTCTACGTCGGTGCGCAAATGCTGCGCAGCGCGCGTGAAATCGACTGGGACGACATGACCGAAGCCGCTCCCGCCTTCCTGACCATCGTGTTCATGCCTTTCACCTACTCGATTGCCGACGGCATCGCCTTCGGCTTCATCAGCTACGCCGTGATCAAACTCTTGTGCAACCGCGTCAAAGACGTGCCGCCTATGGTGTGGATAGTCGCCGTATTGTGGGCGTTGAAATTCTGGTATCTGGGCGGCTGATGCCGTTTTCAGGTTAGCCGTTTCATTCCCCGCAATAGCAAAAGGTCGTCTGAAAATTTTCAGACGACCTTTTTTGTTTTTTAAGATGCAATGAATATTTGAAACTTCGCACTATCGGTCCGCTCAATATTCAAAGGCATCAATCAGCCAATGCTTAAAACCATTCTTTCTTGCCGACAACATAAACTTGTTCAAATTCTTCCGGCGTAGATGTCAGGTATTTAAAGATGTCGAAGAGAGATAAACCGACAACAGCTATCAAAGCAGGATAGACAAAAAACATACCTACCACGCCAATCGCCAAATAGATGATACCGGCTTTGTTTAAGCCCAAATAGAATTTATGCGCCCCGAAGCAACCTAAAAAGAACGCCAAAGCTGCGGCGATGATGCGTTTGTTGGTAGTAGGAAGGGATTGCAGAGGTGTATTTTCGGACATTTTTTCTCCAAACGGATAGTCAAAATTAAGAAAGTGTTTTTAAGTATAGCAGAATAATGATATTAATTTCACATAGATTCTATTTTTATTGAATAATAAACCTATAAAATTTCGTAAATTTATGTTGCAAAAACCCTAATTCACGGCTGAAATATGCGATTTTATATACATTTTTAGCATATTATACTTACTACCTTTATTTATCTTTTCGATTTATCCGCATTCCTTAGCCAACCCGCCCTGCTTAAAGTTTCAGACGACCTCGGCACTGCGTTTGACTCTGCCGCGCCTGTCTAGTTCAGTTTTAAAAATGAAACAACACCAAACTCAGGGCAATCACCGCCATGCCCGAAGTCAGGCCGTAAACGGTTTCGTGTCCGTCGGAATAACGCTTGGCGGCGGGCAGCAATTCGTCCAACGCAAGGAACACCATCACACCCGCAATCACGCCGAACACTGCGCCGAACACGAAAGGCGATAAAAACGGCTTGAGCATGGTGTAGCCCAAAACCGCGCCCAAAGGTTCGGCAAGCCCTGAAGCAAGACAGGCGAGGACGGTTTTTTTGCGGTTGCGGGTGGCAAAATAAACGGGGGCGGCAATGGAAATGCCTTCGGGAATATTGTGTATCGCAATCGCGAGCGCCAGCGGCATCCCGACGGCGGGGTTTTCCAGCGTGGCGAAAAACGTTGCCAAACCTTCGGGAAAGTTGTGCGCGGTAATCGCAAACGCCGCCATCATGCCGACGCGGGCGATGTGGCGGCGTTTGTTTTCCTGAAAGGCGGGATCGTGCGGGTCGAGCGTTTCATGCGGGTTCGGCACGATGCGGTCAATCAGCGCAATCGCCCCCATGCCCGCCAGAAAAGCCAGCGTTGCGGCGGCGAAGGCTTTGTCTTTGTCGTAAACCTGCGCGAAGGCTTCGCTGGATTTGTTGAAAATCTCCGTCAGCGACACATACACCATCGCCCCGCCCGCAAACGCCAAACCGAACGACAATACGCGCGGGTTGGGCGTTTTGGAAAACATCACCAACCCGCTGCCCAATACGGTGAACAATCCGGCGGCGAGGGTGATGCCGAAGGCGGTGATGAGGTTGGTTGAGCTGATATCAGGCATCGTCTTAAGTCGTTAACACAATAAAGAAATCAGCCTAACATATTTTCCTAAATTAGAGAATAATTATTATTTTTATTTGTATTGTTAGAAGCAAGAAAGATTAGAAGTCTCCGGCAAAGACACCCCCTACGCCCCCTTTCCTTACCCAATGGCAACGCAACCCGCCATCCGCCTACCTAAAATGCCGCCAGATTTTCCATATAAATGAAAGAAATGTTATGATTTTGCAATCTTCCCTATTTCAGACGACCCCATGTGAATGACGTGAAAGGTCGTCTGAGTTATAGTGGATTAACTTTAAATCAGGACAAGGCGACGAAGCCGCAGATAGTACATCAGGACAAGGCGATGAAGCCGCAGATAGTACAGATAGTACGGAACCGATTCACTTGGTGCTTTAAGCACCTTAGAGAATCGTTCTCTTTGAGCTAAGGCGAGGCAGCGCCGTACTGGTTTAAAGTTAATCCACTATACATTCAAACCCCACCGAAACGAGACATTCATGACCCTGCAAATCGGTATCGACTTAGGCACGACCAACAGCCTGATTGCCCAGTTCCACAACGGCGAAACCCGCCTGATCCCCAACCAACACGGCCATTTTCTGACACCGTCGGTCATCAGCGTCGCCGAAGACGGCAGTATCCTGACCGGCATCGCCGCACGCGAACGCCTCTCCACCGCCCCGACGCTGACCGCCTCGGCGTTCAAGCGATTTATGGGAACGGATAAAACTTTCCATTTGGGCAAGCGCACGTTCCGTGCCGAAGAATTGTCCGCGCTGATTTTAAAAAGCCTGAAAGAGGATGCGGAAGCTTTTTTGGGGGAACCGGTATGCGATGTCGTTCTGACCGTTCCCGCCTATTTCAACGCCATCCAGCGTCAGGCAACGAAAAACGCGGCGCAAATGGCGGGTTTGAACGTCTTGCGTTTGCTCAACGAACCGACTGCCGCCGGTCTGGCTTACGGCTTGCAGGAAAAACCCGATGACACGCGCTTTTTGATTTACGACTTGGGCGGCGGGACGTTTGACGTATCCGTACTCGACTATTTCGACGGCGTCGTCCAAGTATCCGCCAGCGCGGGCGACAACCATTTGGGCGGCGAAGATTTCGTCAACGTGCTGCGCCAGTGTTTCCTGAAAAAATGCACGACACTGACGTCGTCTGAAAGCGACAAACTGGCGCAAAACAGCGAATTGTGGCAGGCATTGGAAACCGCCAAACGCAAACTCGGCGAAGACATGCAGGCCGAAATCCGTTTCCATGACGGCGAGACGGTTCACACCGCCGTCATCAGCCGCGAAGAATTCCAAGAAGCCGCCACGCCCTTAATGGGCCGCCTGCGTCAACCGCTGGAACGCGCATTGCGCGATGCCAAGCTGCACCCTTCGCAAATCGACGGCATCATTTTGGTCGGCGGCGCGACGCGGATGCCGATGATCCGTCACTCCATTGCCCAATTGTTCCGCCGCATCCCGCTTGTTTCGGTCAATCCCGACGAAGCCATTGCACGCGGCGCGGCGGTGCAAGCGGCGCTGATTGCGCGTAACGAAAGCGTGGAAGAAGTCGTCCTTACCGACGTGATGCCCTTCTCGCTCGGCACGGAAGCCGGCATGGACATCGGCGACCAATACGTTACCGGACGGTTTTTCCCGATTATTGAACGCAATATGCCCGTTCCCGTTTCGCGCGTCGAAACGTTCATTACTTCCCACGACGGGCAGAAAGTGATCAGTGTCGAAGTTTTGCAGGGCGAATCCATGTTGGCGAAAGAAAACCTGAAACTGGGCGAACTGTCGGTCAACGTCCCGCCCAAGCCGAAAGGTCAGGTATCGATAGACGTCCGCTTCAGCTACGATGTCAACGGGCTTTTGGAAGTCGATATCAGCAACCGCGACCTGAATCTGCACATGAATCAGGTTTTCCGTCAAAACAGCCAAAGCCTGACGCCTGAAGAAATCGAAGCCTCCCTGCGCAAACTCGCCGCCTTGAAAATCCATCCGCGCGACCAGCAGCACAATATCTATCTACTAGAAAAAGCCAAACGCCTATACGAAGAATTTCTCGGCGACAACCGGCACATCATCGCTGCGGAAGTGGCGCGTTTTGAAGCCGTATTGGAAACGCAGGACGCAATCGTCATCCAGAGGGCGCAACAGCAATTTAGCGAATTTTTAAACCGTTTCGACGGCGGCTGGCTGCTGTAAGCACATCGCTTTTTTTACCGAACACGCCGGACAATCAAACATAAAACCCATTAGAAACAAAAAATTATGCGACACCGGCAAAAATAAGTTGACACACTCCAACGGCATCCATATAATGCACGGCTTATCGGGTCGTTAGCTCAGTCGGTAGAGC
>NZ_KV794966.1:0-16648 GCF_001808875.1 Neisseria sp. HMSC064E01 | reverse complement strand
AAAGCTGAGTTGAAAAACTCAGCTTTTTTATTATCTTTCGGATGCACGCAAACCAAACCATACGGAAACGCCGTACCGGTTTAAACTGAATCCACCAGACAATCACGGTCGTCTAAAACGCCGCCATCGTACAAAACCGCGTTTTCAGACGACCCCTCTCCCTACAACCCCACTCGGAATCGACATGATCAGCAGACTGACCGGCAAACTCATCGAGAAAAACCCGCCGCAAATCGTCATCGACGTCAACGGCGTCGGCTACGAAGCCGACGTATCCATGCAGACTTTCTACAACCTGCCCGCCTTGGGCGAAACCGTGCAGCTTTACACCCAGCTTGTCGTCCGCGAAGACGCGCATTTATTGTTCGGCTTTGCCACTGCCGACGAGCGGGCGACGTTCCGCCAGTTGGTCAAAGTCAGCGGCATCGGCGCGAAAACCGCGCTGGGCATACTCTCCGCCATGTCCGCCGACGAACTTGCCCGCGCGGTTGCCGACGAAGACATCAAACGCCTGTCCTCCGCGCCCGGCATCGGCAAAAAAACCGCCGAACGCATGGTTTTGGAGCTGCGTGGCAAACTGGTTTCCCATGCCGCTGCCGACGGGCTTTTCGCCGCCACACCCGCCGCCGATGAAACAGACGACATAGTCAACACCCTGATTGCGCTGGGTTACAATGAACGCGAGGCAAAAGCCGCCATCAAGGGCATCCCCAAAGGCACGGAAGTCGGCGAAGGCGTGCGCTTGGCGTTAAAAAATCTGTTGAAATAAAACATACCCCGCCTTACCCTCAAAACGCGGCAACCATACAAAGAGGTCGTCTGAAAACCGATTCAGGTTTTCAGACGACCTCTTTTTTACGTCAAACCGCTTACGCGCCGCGTTTTTCCAAAGCGGCTACGGCGGGCAGCTCTTTGCCTTCCAAGAATTCGAGGAATGCGCCGCCGCCGGTGGAGATGTAGCCGATTTGGTCGGTCACGCCGAATTTGGCAATCGCCGCCAACGTGTCGCCGCCGCCCGCAATCGAGAAGGCTTTGCTTTGGGCGATGGCGTTTGCCAATTCTTTCGTGCCGCCTGCGAACTGGTCAAACTCAAACACGCCGACCGGACCGTTCCACACCACCGTGCCGGCGGCTTTGAGCAACTCGGCAAGCGCGGCGGCGGATTTCGGACCGATGTCCAAAATCATATCGTCTTCGGCAACGTCGGCAATGTCTTTGACGACCGCTTCGGCATCGGCGGCAAAGGTTTTGGCAACGACGACATCGGTCGGCAGCGGTACGGAGCCGCCTTTTGCCGCCATTTTCGCCATGATTTTTTTGGATTCTTCCACCAAATCATGTTCCGCCAGCGATTTGCCGATGGCTTTGCCTTCCGCCAACAGGAAGGTGTTGGCGATGCCGCCGCCGACGATGAGTTGGTCGACTTTGTCCGCCAGCGATTCGAGGATGGTCAGTTTGGTGGACACTTTACTGCCGGCGACAATCGCCACCATCGGGCGCGCGGGCTGTTTCAGGGCTTTGCCCAAAGCGTCGAGTTCGCCCGCCATCAATACGCCGGCGCAGGCAACGGGCGCGGCTTGGGCGACAGCTTCGGTCGAGGCTTGGGCGCGGTGGGCAGTGCCGAACGCGTCGTTGACGAATACGTCGCACAAGGCGGCATAGGCTTTGCCCAGTTCCAAATCGTTTTTCTTCTCGCCTTTGTTGATGCGCACGTTTTGCAGCATGACGACATCGCCCGCATTCAGGGCGGGTTTGTTTTCACGCCAGTCGTTCAATACTTTCACGTCTTTGCCCAACAAACCGCCCAAGTGCGCGGCAACGGGTGCAACGTCGTCTTCAGGATGGAACTCGCCTTCGGTCGGGCGGCCCAAGTGGGTCATCACGATAACGGATGCGCCGTTGTCCAAGCAGTATTTGATGGACGCAAGAGAGGCGCGGATACGGGTGTCGTCGCTGATTTTGCCGTCTTTGAACGGCACGTTCATATCGGCGCGGATGAGGACGGTTTTGCCCTGCACGTTTTGTTCGGTCAGTTTCAGAAATGCCATGATGTATCCTTTGTGAAAGTTGGAAACGGAAATGGGAATGTTCTCAATTATCCGCGAACGGGGCGTATCGGTAAAGGCGGGATTTGCCTGCGCTTGATTTGCGTCAGCGGCAGCGTCGATATAAGGTCGTCTGAAAACGTGGTTTGCATGCAGTAAAACCCAAATCCTTCCTTTCAGACGACCTCCCGCCGAATCTTTGCTAAACTACACGAAAATACGTTCACATCCTCAAAACCATGCTCACTTACACCCCGCCCGACCCGCGCCAACCCGCCAAAACCCATGAAAAACCCTGGCTCTTGCTGCTGATGGCATTTGCCTGGCTGTGGCCGGGCGTGTTTTCGCACGACTTGTGGAATCCCGCCGAACCCACCGTCTTTACCGCCGTTGAAGCCTTAGACGCAGGCGCGACGCCGTTGGTTGCCCATGTGTTGGGACAGCCGGATTTTCAGATTCCGCCCGTCTATTTATGGGTGGCGGCGGCGTTCAAACACCTGTTGTCGCCTTGGGCGGCGGACGCTTATGATGCCGCGCGTTTTGCGGGCGTTTTCTTTACGATTATCGGGCTGACCGCCTGCGGTTTTGCCGGATTCAACTTTTTGGGCAGGCACCACGGGCGCAGCGTCGTCCTCATTCTGATCGGCAGCATCGGGCTACTCTCGGTCGCGCACTTCCTCAACCCCGCTTCCGTCGCCTTTGCCGCGTCGAGCATGATATTGTGCGGCTTTTCGTTGGCGCAACGCCGCGTCATTACCGCCTCCCTGTTGCTGGGCGGCGGCTGGGCGTTGCTGTCGCTCTCATCGGGCTATCTGATGACCGCCGCGCTGATGTTTTTAGCACCCGCCCTGCTGCTCGATGAGAAATGGCGCATCAAACGCTATTACCTGACGCTGGTCGGCGCGTTCGCCATCGGACTGCCGCTCTTGACGGTTTATCCGCTCATCTTCTCCAGAACTCAGCCCGAACTGTTTTCCATCTGGTTGAACCACCACTCGCTCGGCGCATTCGGCGGTTTGGGTGGTTTTCAGACGACCTTCAGCCTGTTCTACTACCTGAAAAACCTGCTCTGGTTTACCCTGCCCGCATGGCTGCTCGCCGCATGGACGTTAAGCCGCCCCCGCATCCGCGAAAAAAACTGGAGCGTATTGTGCATTTCGTGGTTCCTCATCGTCCTCAGCATTCTTGCCGTCAGCCCGCAACGCCTGCAAGACAACCTCGTTTGGCTGCTGCCCCCGCTCGCCCTGCTCGGCGCGGCGCAACTGGACGGACTGCGGCGCGGCGCGGCGGCGTTTATCAACTGGTTCGGCGTCATGGCGTTCGGACTTTTCGCCATTTTCCTGTGGACGGGCTTCTTCGCCATGAACTACGGCTGGCCTGCCAAACTCGCCGAACGCGCCGCCTATTTCAGCCCGTATTACACGCCCGACATCGACCCGATACCGATGGCGGTCGCCCTGCTGTTTACCCCATTGTGGCTGTGGGCGATTACCCGCAAAAACATCCGCGGCAGACAGGCAGTGACCAACTGGGCGGCAGGCGTTACGCTGGCATGGGCATTGCTGATGACCCTGTTCCTGCCGTGGCTCGACGCCGCCAAAAGCCACGCGCCCGTCGTCCTCCAAATGGAAGCCGCCCTCTCCCCCGAACTGAAACAACGGCTTTCAGACGACCTCGAATGTATCAGCATCGCCAACGAAGACTACCGCGCGCGTATCGCCTGGGCGCAATACAGCGACTTGACACTCCATATCGACGACGCTGCCTGCCGCTACCGTCTGGTGCAGCAGCCTAAAAATACCGACGCGCCGCCGGGCTGGACGAAAATCTGGCAGGGTGCGAGACCGAGAAACAAAGTGGAAGGCTTCGCCTTGCTGGAGAAAGCGGAATGAATCCGCTAGGGGCGTGAATGGCAAACGTCGTCTGAAAATGAGTTTCAGACGACGTTTTTTCATGGGGATTTGAGTATCGGAAACATCGTTTGCAAGAATGCGTCTGACAGGCATTTGTTATAGTGGATTAACTTTAAATCAGGACAAGGCGACGAAGCCGCAGATAGTACATCAGGACAAGGCGACGAAGCCGCAGACAGTACAAATAGTACGGCAAGGCGAGGCAACGCCGTACTGGTTTAAAGTTGATCCACTATAAACACAAAGGTCGTCTGAAAACCCATATTCAGATTTTCAGACGACCTTTTATGCCGCAAATTATGCTTCAAATCCCGTGTTATTGCAGGCTGTGTTCCAATGACACGCCTGCCGCCCAGCCGGTTTTGGGGTCTTTGCTTTCTTTGACTACGCCTGAGTTGAACGAGAGGGTCGTGCGTTTGGAGAATTTGTATTCGGTGTTGAACGCGAGCTGTTTGTAGTTCTTGCCGGTATCGGAGCGGCCGTAGGCGACGCCGAGTTTGGGGGTGATGTTGCCCATGGTGTAGCCGGCGGTAACTTGGAAATCGCGGGTGTTGGTATTGGTTTTGGTTTCGTCTTCCCAGTGGAATTTGTCGGCGACATTGCGGGCGTACATCATACCGGCGGCGAGGTAGAGATTGTCTTTGTCGTAGCCGACTTTCATGGAATGAACCTGTCTGTCTTTGGTATCGTCAGGCGAGCCGTTGCGGGCGTATTCGAGGGCGTAGTGGGCGTTGAAGCCGTTGGTCGGGTGTTTGTAGTGCAAGCCTAAGCCCGCCATCCAGTCGCCGTTGCGCTTTCTGTCTTTGTATTTGTTGGCACCGGGCGCGATTTGGACGCGGTAGTTGAAGCCGTTGTCGAAGGTTTTGGATTCGTAGTTCAGGGCGATTTCACGGCCGCCGAAACGGGTCATGCGCCCCATGGTTTGGGTATGGTTGTTGCCGTTGAATGCGTCTTGTTCGCCGGTCAGGTAGTGCATGGGGGTACTGAGCCAGCCGGCGCGGACGGTACCGAAATCGCCGCGCAGACCGATATAGGAGTCGTCCGTACTCCAGCCGTTGTAGTCGAAGGCGACGAATGAATTGACGCCGTAGATGAGCTTGAGGTCTTTGTCGAGTTTTTCACTGCCCATAATCCAGATGCGGCTGTTGTTGTCGGATATATCGGTAGCGGATTGGCCTTTGCCGTTGCGTTCGTGTTCGATAGAAGTAAATATCCGTCCGCCGATTTTGGCTTCATTGTCGGATGCCAAAGCGGGAACGGCAAGCGGGACGGCAACCGCAATCATCAGCAACTTCTTCATTTTATTCTCCTTTTGTTTGATTTTTCTGAACTTTTGTTTCGACAGGGTTTTATACTATTTTAGGCTTGCAAAAAAATCAATATTTTTGTAATCGCTTGTAACTTTTATTTTTAAAAATGTTTTTTATGGCGTTTTTTTGTGTTATCTTGCAAACCAATTCCAAGAACAGGCGGATTTTTTCAGATATTTATAGAGAATAAATCTTTTTACCCGCGTAAATTCAGAATATTTCCCTATCTTGTAGTCGTATGTAATTTTTTTATTTCTACAAGACGCAAACGGAGGGGAGATAAGGAAAAGAGGAGAAACAACGTGCTGCCGACCAAACTTTATTCCGTATCGGCTTTATCGCTTGCCGTGGTGCTTGCGCTGTCGGCGTGCAACCGCGAAGTCAAGCCCGCGCCTGAATTCAAACGCAGCGAATACAATAAAATCGTCATCAGCAATGCGGTCGAACCGAGTACGCTCGACCCGCAAAAAAGCTCGGATATGGCGGCAGGCGCGATTATCCGTCAGATGATGGACGGCTTGGTCGGTACGGATGACGAAGGCAAAACCATTCCCGCGCTGGCGTTGAAATGGGAGCCGTCGGACGAAGGGCGCGTTTGGACGTTCCACCTGCGCGATGCGAAATGGAGCAACGGCGACCCGATTACCGCCGAAGATTTCGTGTACAGCTTCCGCCGTCTCGCCGATCCCGAAACCGCCGCGCCTTACAGCAGCTACTTGGAGGACGCGAAAGTACAGGGAGCGGCGGAGATTTTACAAGGCAAGGCGAAGCCGGATACTTTGGGCGTGAAGGCTTTGGACGCGAAAACACTGCAATTCACGCTCACCGCGCCTGTGCCGTATTTCCCCGATATGATGGTTCAGCAATTCACCTATCCCGTCCACCGCGCCACCGTCGAGAAACTCGGTGAAAAATGGACGCAGCCGGGCAATTATGTCTCCAGCGGCGCATACATCCTCAAAGAATGGCACGTCAACAGCCACATCACCATGGATAAAAACCCCGCTTATTACGACAGCAAAAAAGTATCCATCCCGCAGGCGGTATTCCTCGCCAGCGGCAAAGAATACGACCGCTACCGCGCCGACGAAGTGGACGTTACCTACAGCATTCCTTCCGATCAGATCAAGATTGCCGAAAAAGAATTTCCCGGACAGGTTCGGCGCGCGACTTTGCTGTGTTCTTGGTTTTTAGAGCCGAACTTGGAATCCGCCGAATTTAAAAATCCCAAAGTCCGCCGCGCGCTCAACCTGCTGACCGACCGCGCCATCATTACCAAAGTTGCCAGACGCGGCGACAAGGAAGCGTTCCAGCTTACCCCGCCGAATATGCAGGGCGGCGGCGAGTCTGCCCCCGCGTGGAAGCCGCTCAAGCGCGAAGCGCGTATCGCCGAAGCAGAAAAACTCTTGCGCGAAGCGGGTTACAGCGAAGAGAAACCGTTCGAGTTCCAAATCGTCTATACCACCAGCGAGGCCGCCAAAAAACAAATCACCGCGCTGCAATCCATTTGGAAGGCGACCGTGCCGTTCGTTCGCCCCACGTTGATGAACGAAGAATGGAAAACCTTCTTGGACAAGCGCATGCAGGGCAATTTCAGCATGGCGTTCGCGGGCTGGTGTTCCGACTACAACGACCCTGCGGGCATGCTCAATATTTTCAAATCCAACAATCCGAACAACGCCTTCCATTACAAGAATCCCGAATTCGACAAGCTGATGGACAGCACGCTCGAAGCGGGTATTTCCGCCGAAGAACGCGCCCGCCGCTACGTCAGCGCCGAGGCGATGCTGCAACGCGACGACGCCTTTATCCCGCTCTACCACCAAGTCAGCATCAATCTGGTGAAACCCGACATCCAAGGCTACTCCGACCGTGACCCGCTGAAAAACTACACCGTCAAGAATTGGTCATTTGCACCCAAGAAGTGATTTGATAACATAGACACGTTTTTCAGACGACCTCCCTGTACATCAAGTTAATCGGCTATAAAAAGGTCGTCTGAAACCGCGAAACCTTATTGGAGAATCCGTTCATGAATACCGTATCGAATTACCTGTCCGCATTGCGCGAAGCCATGAAGGCGCAAGGCTTGGACGCACTCGTCATCCCCTCCGCCGACCCCCATCTTTCCGAATACCTGCCTGCACACTGGCAGGCGCGCCGCGAATTGTCGGGCTTTACCGGCTCAGTCGGCACTTTCGTCGTTACCGCCGATGAAGCGGGCGTGTGGGTGGACAGCCGCTATTGGGAGCAGGCGACCAAACAGCTTGCAGGCAGCGGCATCGGGCTGCAAAAAAGCGGGCAAGTTCCGCCGTACAACGAATGGCTTGCGGCAAACCTGCCCGAAAACGCCGCCGTCGGCATCCCTTCCGATATGGTCTCGCTCACCGGCAAACGCACTTTGGCGCAATCCCTAGCCGCCAAAAATATCCGCATCGAACACCCCGACGACCTGCTTGACCGCGTATGGAGCAGCCGCCCAGCCATCCCTGCCGAAACCGTGTTCATCCACGACCCCGCCTACGTCTCCGAAACCGCCGCCGAGAAACTCGCCCGCGTGCGTGCCGTCATGGCGGAAAAAGGCGCGGATTACCACTTGGTTTCCTCGCTTGACGACATCGCTTGGCTGACCAACCTGCGCGGCAGCGATGTGCCTTTCAACCCCGTTTTCGTGTCCTTCCTGCTGATCGGCAAAGACAACGCCGTCCTGTTTACCGACCAAGGTCGTCTGAACGCCGAAGCCGCCGCCGCACTGCAAACCGCCGGCATCACGGTCGAACCTTACGCCCAAGTTGCCGACAAACTCGCGCAAATCGGCGGCACGCTGCTCATCGAGCCGAACAAAACCGCCGTCAGCACCCTCGTGCGCCTGCCCGAAAGCGTGCGCCTTATCGAGAGCATCAACCCGTCCACCTTCTTCAAATCCGTCAAATCCGAAGCCGACATCGCCCACATCCGCGAAGCGATGGAACACGACGGCGCAGCGTTGTGCGGCTTCTTCGCCGAGTTTGAAGACATCATCGCCAACGGCGGCAGCCTGACCGAAATCGACGTGGACACCATGCTCCACCGCTACCGCAGCGCACGTCCGGGCTTCATCTCATTGAGTTTCGACACCATCGCAGGCTTCAACGCCAACGCCGCCCTGCCGCATTACAGCGCGACGCCTGAAAGCCACAGCACCATCAGCGGCAACGGTCTGCTGCTCATCGACTCCGGCGCGCAATACAAAGGCGGCACGACCGACATCACCCGCGTCGTCCCCGTCGGCACGCCGACCGCCGAACAAAAACGCGACAACACGCTGGTTCTCAAAGCCCATATCGCGCTTGCCGAAGCCGTGTTCCCCGAAAACATCCTCTCGCCGATGATAGACGCCATCTGCCGCAAACCCTTGTGGCAGGCGCAATGCGACTACGGTCATGGTACAGGACACGGCGTAGGCTATTTCCTCAACGTCCACGAAGGCCCGCAAGTCATCGCCTGCGCCGCCGTTCCCGGCCCGCAGCACGCCATGAAAAAAGGCATGGTTACCTCCATCGAACCCGGACTCTACCGTCCCGGCAAATGGGGCATCCGCATTGAGAACCTCGCCACCAACCAAGCCGTCGCCAATCCGCAGGAAACCGAGTTCGGCAGCTTCCTCTACTTCGAAACCCTGACCCTCTGCCCCATCGACACCCGCCTGATGGATACCGCCATGATGACCGACGGCGAAATCGACTGGGTCAACCACTACCACACTGAAGTCCGCCGCCGCCTCGAGCCGCTGACCGAAGGCGCGGCAAAAGCATGGCTGATCAAACGCACCGAACCGCTCGCGCGTTAACGGCGAAGGTCGTCTGAAAAACGACTGTGGCGTGGGTTCTAACCACGAACCCGCGCCAACATCAAAAGGTCGTCTGAAAAGCGACCGCAGCGTGGGCTTTGCCCACAAAAAGCACCAGCAAACAAGGTCGTCTGAAACCAAAATCCCGTTTTCAGACGATCTCCGAAACAAACCCCAAACGCAGGCTTCCGCCCGCAACAGCCACAATAAAAAACCGTCCGAAATCCCATCCCAAGTTTTCAGACGACCATAAAACAAAAGCCCGCACACCCAAAACCAAGGGCCTGACTACAAAGAAGAGAAAACCAATCCAAGCGTCCGAACCCCGTTCAGACCGCCTTCCCGTATTCAGGCATATTCCGACCCACCAAGCCCCGAGCAGGTACGATATGCTGAAATTCATCATCCGCCGCATACTTTCCGCCATCCCCACCATGCTGGTACTGATTACCGTCTCATTCTTCCTGATGCGGCTCGCACCCGGCAGCCCCTTCACCGGCGACAAAAACGTACCGCCCGCCGTACTGGCAAACATCGAAGCCAAATACCACCTGAACGACCCGATGTACCTGCAATACTTCAACTATCTCAAACAACTCGCCCACGGCGACCTCGGTCCCTCGTTCAAATACAAAGATTACAACGTCAACGAGCTGCTCGCCCAAGCCCTGCCCGTTTCCGTCGAACTGGGCGTGTACGCCTTCATCATCTCCACCGTCTTGGGCGTACTCATGGGCACCATCGCCGCACTCAGGCGCAACACATGGGCGGACTACACCATCATGACCGCCGCCATGACCGGCATCGTCGTCCCCAGCTTCGTCAAAGCCCCCATCATGATTTTCATCTTCGCCATCACCCTCAAATGGCTGCCCGCCGGCGGCTGGAATGACGGCTCGTTAACCAGCCTCATCATGCCCGTCGCCGCCCTCTCCATCGGCTATGTCGCAGGCCTCGCCCGCATCACGCGCGGCGCGATGATAGAAGTGTTGAACAGCCCCTACATCCGCACCGCCCGCGCCAAAGGACTATCAATGAACAGCATCGTCCTGCGCCACGCACTGCGTCCCGCCATGCTGCCCATCCTCTCCTATCTCGTTCCCGCCTTCGTCGGTATCATCACCGGCGCCATCGTTATCGAAAGCGTCTTCGGACTGCCCGGCATCGGACAACTCTTCGTCAACGGCGCGCTCAACCGCGACTACGGCATGATCTTGGGGCTAACCATCCTCGTCGGCGTACTGACCATCGTCTTCAACGCCATACTCGACATCCTCTACGCCCTGATCGACCCCAAAATCCGCTATTAAAAGCAAAAAAGGTCGTCTGAAAACCGGTTTTGCCGTTTTCAGACGACCCCCGAACAAAAAACGGAGAACACCATGCTATTCAACAAGAAAAATTCCCGCGCCATAGCAGAAGCCGCCGAACAGGCACAAGTACACGGACGCAGCCTGTGGCAGGACGCATGGCGGCGTTTCAGCAACAACAAAGCCGCCCTGTGCAGCGTCTTCATCCTTGCCGCCATTATCCTCTTCGTTATCACCGTCCCCTGGGTCAGCGCCTACACCTACGATTACACCGACTGGGACAACATGCAAATCCCGCCTTCCTTCGCCACCCGCCACTACTTCGGCACCGACCTACTCGGACGCGACCTCCTCACCCGA
Source organism: Neisseria sp. HMSC064E01 (assembly GCF_001808875.1). Taxonomy (NCBI): domain Bacteria; kingdom Pseudomonadati; phylum Pseudomonadota; class Betaproteobacteria; order Neisseriales; family Neisseriaceae; genus Neisseria; species Neisseria sp. HMSC064E01. The sequence continues at coordinate 5,881 of NZ_KV794966.1, read as the reverse complement.
GCAGCCGCCGGCGGACGCATTTCCCTGCTCATCGGCATCGCAGGCGCACTCGTCGCCGTCGTCATCGGCACGCTCTACGGCGCGCTCGCAGGCTTTTTCGGCGGCAAACTCGACTCCGTCATGATGCGCCTGCTCGAAATCCTCAACGCCTTTCCTTTTATGTTTTTCGTCATCCTGTTGACCACCTTCTTCGGACGCAACCTCTTACTCATCTTCGTCGCCATCGGACTCGTCTCATGGCTGGATGTCGCCCGCATCGTCCGCGGTCAAACCCTCAGCCTCAAACACAAAGAATTCGTCGAAGCCGCCCGCATCACAGGCGTATCCCGCCGCCGCATCGTTACCCGCCACATCATCCCCAACGTACTCGGCGTCGTCATGGTTTACGCCTCCCTACTCGTACCCGGCATGATCATGTTCGAATCCTTCCTCAGCTTCCTCGGATTGGGCGTACAAGAACCCAAGACCAGTTGGGGTTCCATGCTCCAAGAAGGCGCAGCCTCCATGGAAGCCGCCCCGTGGCAGCTCCTCGTCCCCTGCTTCTTCCTCGTCGCCACCCTCTTCTGCTTCAATTTCATCGGCGACGGCCTGCGCGACGCACTCGACCCCAAAGACCGCTGACACACACAACGAGGACACACCCATGACCACCCCATTACTCACCGTCGAAAACCTCGACATCCGCTTCCAGCTCCACGAAAAAACCGTCCACGCCGTGCGCAACATCAGCTTTCAGGTCGCCAAAGGCGAAACCCTCGCCCTCGTCGGCGAATCCGGTTCCGGCAAATCCGTTACCGCCATGTCCCTCATGCGCCTCCTGCCCGAAAACACCACCCTTTACGGACAAGACTCGCGCATCACCTTCGACGGCACATCCATCCTCGACGCAGACGAAAAAACCCTCCGCAGCCTGCGCGGCGGACGCATCAGCTTCATCTTCCAAGAGCCCATGACCTCGCTCAACCCCTTCATGAAAATCGGCACCCAGCTCACAGAAGCCCTGCGCGTCCACAACAAAACCGTCACCCGCAAAGCCGCCCGCGAACGCATCCTCGACCTCCTCAACCGCGTCGGCATCCGCGAAGCAGAACGTCGTCTGAAACAATACCCACACGAATTCTCAGGCGGCCAGCTCCAGCGCATCATGATCGCCATGGCTCTGCTCAACGACCCCGCCCTGCTCATCGCCGACGAACCCACCACCGCCCTCGACGTCACCATTCAAGCAGAAATTCTCGACCTCCTCCACGACCTCCAAAAACAAATGGGCATGGCGATTATCTTCATCACCCACGACCTCGGACTCGCCGAACACTACGCCGAAACCGTCTGCGTCATGAAAGACGGCGAAATCGTCGAGCGCGGCAAAATCAAACAAGTTTTCGCCAACCCGACCCACCCCTACACCGCCCAACTCATCCACTCCGTCCCCAAAGGCATGAAAGACCCCATAGAAGGCAACCCGCCCGAGCTCATCCGCGCAGACGGCATCAACGTCCACTTCACCCTCAAACACAACTTCTTCGGCAAACCCCTCAAAACCTTCCACGCCGTCAAAAACATCAGCCTCGCCATCCGCCAAGGCGAAACCCTCGGCATCGTCGGCGAATCCGGTTCCGGCAAATCCACGCTCGGCAAAGCCATCATGCAAATGCTCCCCTACCAAGGCAGCATACACTTCGACGGCAGCGACCTCGCCGCCCTCACCCCCGAGCGCGCGCGCCAGCTCAAAGCCGAACGCCAAATGGTCTTCCAAGACCCCTACGGCTCACTCTCCCCCCGCCTCACCGTCGGCGAAATCATAGGCGAAGGCCTCACCGTCCACCGCCCCGAAATGACCAAAGCCCAACGCACCGAACTCGTCCTCAAAGTCCTAGACGAAGTCTCTCTGCCCGCCGACGCCCTCAACCGCTACCCGCACGAATTCTCAGGTGGACAACGCCAACGCATCGCCATCGCCCGCGCCCTCATCCTGCGGCCCAAGTTCATCCTCCTCGACGAACCCACCTCCGCCCTCGACCGCTCCGTCCAAATCAAAGTCGTCGAACTGCTGCGCGGACTCCAAACCAAATACGGACTGACCTACATCTTCATCAGCCACGACCTCTCCGTCGTCCGCGCCGTCAGCGACAACGTCGCCGTCATGCAGCACGGAGAACTCGTCGAATACGGCAGCGCAGACCAAATCTTCCACCACCCGCAGAAAGACTACACCAAACGCCTCATCAACGCCGCCTTCGACCTCTGACCCAAGGTCGTCTGAAACCCAACGTAGCGTGGGCTCCGCCCACGAATTCCACAAATACCAAAAGGTCGTCTGAAACCCAACTTTCAGATGACCTTCTTTCATCCCCAATCCATTCATCTCCCTCCCTTACAAAACCACCCATACAACATCTTTACCTCTTATCCTCCGTTGTTTATCCTACCTGTCATTTTGACTTATATTCAGACTTTCATCATAAACCCATCCAAACCGTCATGGCTGACCGCTAGTCCTACCCCGTTCTTTCTCTGCCATGTTTACCAAAAGCTATTCGAAAACAGACAAAACCTGCTTTTGCTGCCTTATCAAGAGGAATTAAAGAGTGTCGAAAGGTAAATATTTACTTTATATCGCGGTTATATTTCTAGCCTCATGTATTGTTTCTTTTAATGGTTATGATCTGCAACCTAAAAATTATGTGATCAACAAAGAATTTGATGAAGTTGTATTTGATATGGATTTTATCAATACAAAACAGGAAATGATAAATAATTTAAAAAGAACAAATCTACATCACGCTAATTGCGAAAGCAGTGAAAGAGTATATCTTGTAAAGTTATTGGGTTTTGTTGATTCGGAATCTAGTGATATAAAAAATAGCCAGAGTGATAGGTTGACAGGAAGTGTACGATTATGCAGCAACGATGACCGATTTAATTGTGTACAGGATAAATTTAAACAAAAAAGATATACATTTAAATGTATAGCTGTGTTCTATGAAGGAATGGATCGTGGTTATCGATCCAAGCCTTTTGTCATCGACTTTGATACACGAACGCTTAAAAAAGAGCTGTAAGCCTAGATTGGGCTGAACCCAATATTTTTAGCGATTTGAAGGTGTCATTGAGCTACGCCCAATCTACTTACCCTCTTTGCTAAAGGTTACATCATGAGATCTTTTATCATATCTATAATCCTGTTTTGTTCATCCGGCTTTTGCATCGCCCAGGAAATTCATCCCATTAAAAGTGATGGATCATGTGATGATCAGAATTACAAATTAAGCCTTTTCAAAACAAATGATGCTTTATTTTCGGCATCACACTGCATCACCATTCATAATGAAGAAATAGACGAAATCAACGGAATAGATGGAATAGAAGAAATAATCCATAACAGTATATTGGTTAATGGAAAAAAATATGAATTAAAAAATTTTAGAAAAGAGAATAGTCCAAGTAGGAAAATCAACTTGGAAGCAGTAAGCGTGTATAAGGACAATCGCCATCCTCCATTGCTTATTATTCTATTTTCAGAGGAATTTTGTTGTTACCCTCAACCTGAGGGTAAAGATTATACGATTCATTTATATAAAATTTATAAAGATGAGGAAAATAGTAAAATACAAATTATATCTGTAGATCATATTTTAGGTAAAAATGTTTCAGGATATGATGGTGGCTCTGATGTAAAAACGAAATTTAAATTAAAAAATATCAGGGAAATAAAAAAATATTTAAATAAGAAGAAAGCTCTTCTTAATTAATGTATTGAGTAGGTACAGATTGAGTTGAAGTCCAAAATTGATAAAGGTCATCTGAGACTTTTCAGACGACCTTCTTTTGAAGTGGAATCATGTTTAAAAAATTTGCTTTAATACCCATTTTGTTAACTATAATTTTTTCTTATTTTTATTTTAGATATAGCGCATATTGCCATTATAAAGAAAAGACTTTACCTAGTTATCAAGTTCCTAGTGATGGAGACCAATGTGAAAGGTTTGGCGTAAGTGAAAATAAAAAAATTGTTGTTTGTTTGGACAGTATAGGAAATTTTTTAAGCATAGACGGTCTCAACTCCGGTATCTATTTATATGATGACCAAGGTAAATTACTGTCTTTTTATTATCTCTATAATGAAGTTTGGCTAGGAATGCCATTAGACTTGAACTTAGATGAAGAAGGTATATTCGATTTAGGTCTATATGCTCAAGCAGAATCCTTTTCTATAAACCCATCTATTTTCCATAGGATAGAAGCAAAATTTATTGATAATTTATGCCATAAATAAAATTTTAATCTATATTATTTTATATAATTCAATTATTTAAAAGCCGGGCGGGAATCTGCCGGTATTTTTATCCTTAAATAATATTGTTTCAATCCCCAATTGAAGTAGTTTTAAAATAATAGGCAAAGTTTATGAAAAAGAAAAAAAATAGTGAAATGGTTTGGTTTCTTTATATTGATATTTGGGTTGGTTGAGTATTGGCGAATAACGGGGATGGGAGAAGAGATAAAAAATCTTTCCGTGAGCAGTGATTGTTACCAAAATAAATATTTAGTGAACTATCAAGAAGGTTCTTGTGGACTATATTTTATGCAAAATCCTGAAGCAATTTATCGGGAATTACGCTACAAAGATAACCCCGAATGTGAGTATTTATATCAACATAAAGTAGAACGTTTAGAACAAATAGAATTGGAAAAAAAGATTTTGGCAGATAATCGCAGAATTTTGAAAAATAGAAAAACTTTTGCCTGTACAGGATGGAACGGTTTTAGGACAGCAATCTTTATTGCCGATGAAAAGGATAATTTGCTCTACTATTATCGAGATACATTCCCATTTGGTACGGAATGGGTTCCTGAAAATTTTGCAAGACCCTCTATAGATGATGAATATATCGGCTGGAGTGGCGGACCTGACGGCGGTCCTGTTGCTCCACTGCATCCCAACCTCCTTCAACGGATAGATGCAAAAATTATCCAATGGCTGGTTGAATTGTTTTATTGAGCAGAAAGAGCTCCTCCACCTTTGAACCTTTGGTTTCCTAACCTATCATGAAAAAAATAATTTTCCTAATATTGCTTTGCGTGTTTCCCTTTGTGATACATGACTTCATTACTGAACAAAAACGACAAATCGTCATCCATAATTCATCTCCTTATTGGCTGCAAGTCAACGTTTATAGAAAGTATGACAATCAGACTGAGGATGAAGCAATAGAAAATTACTGGAACTTCAATTTAGAGAAGAATGAATCTTCCCCGATCTACTTCTCATATAATAAAAAAAATATTAATGAAAGCCTCTATCTTGGTTTTTCTTTTTTCCAGCCAGATAATGATGATGTATTCTATACAGATGAATCTGTACCAACTCCAAAGCAGAAGTTCATGGAAATTCATCGCGACTCGGGCGATTTCTGTGAGAGGCATATTTATCTTGGGAGCAGTGGAGAGATAATTAAAGATGAAGCAGTTAAAGGATTTTGCTTGGGGCGATTATTAAGTTAAATCCTTCATTATTTGAATCCTTGACTAAGTTTCAAGCAAATACAGATTGAATTTATAAAGGTCGTCTGAAACCTCCATTCAGACGACCTTTCTACCGTTTATCCCATTTGCTTTACCGTTGATGACGTTCAAGTTACCATACGAACCTCATTGTCATCTTTAAATTCAACGCCATGACTGCCTGCCAATCCTACCATCTCACCTTCGCCCGTTTCTCCCCGTCCCTCTCCGTTCGTTCTTTCATCGCCTCTGAAGCCGCCAACACCGCCTACTGCGTCGAAATCACCTCCACCTCCACCGATTCCTCACTGCCGCTGTCTTCCTACCTCAACCAACGCGCAGCGTTTGAAATCCGTCCGCAGGAAGCCGTATTGTC